>NZ_LLKS01000026.1:0-12925 GCF_001414205.1 Geobacillus sp. Sah69
GTGTATAAGAGACAGCGTATCGGTATAAATAAAAGATTGCACTCCGTTTAATAAGGAGGTAAACAACATGAAAGTGAGACCATCTGTCAAACCGATTTGCGAAAAATGCAAAGTTATTCGCAGACGCGGAAAAGTCATGGTCATTTGTGAAAACCCAAAACACAAACAACGTCAAGGGTAATTTCCAAGGAGGTGTACTACGATGGCACGTATTGCAGGTGTTGACATTCCGCGCGACAAGCGCGTAGTCATTTCGTTAACATACATTTACGGGATCGGCAAACCAACGGCGCAAAAAATCTTAAAAGAAGCAGGAGTATCGGAAGACACGCGCGTCCGTGACTTAACGGAAGAAGAGCTTGGCCGCATTCGCGAAATCGTCGGCCGCTTAAAAGTGGAAGGGGATTTGCGCCGCGAAGTATCGTTAAACATTAAACGGCTGATGGAAATCGGTTGCTATCGCGGACTCCGCCATCGCCGCGGATTGCCGGTTCGCGGCCAAAACACGAAAAACAATGCCCGCACGCGCAAAGGTCCGCGCCGTACGGTAGCGAATAAGAAAAAATAATCACGCAAAGGAGGTCATTTGACGAATGGCACGCAGAACAAACACTCGCAAACGCCGGGTGAGAAAAAATATTGACACTGGCATCGCTCATATCCGTTCGACTTTCAACAACACGATCGTGACGATTACGGACGTTCATGGCAACGCCATCGCCTGGGCGAGCGCCGGTTCGCTCGGATTCAAAGGCTCGCGTAAATCGACGCCGTTTGCGGCGCAAATGGCAGCCGAAGCGGCAGCGAAAGCGTCGATGGAACACGGCATGAAAACGGTCGAAGTGAACGTCAAAGGTCCGGGGGCTGGCCGTGAGGCAGCGATCCGTGCGTTGCAGGCAGCCGGGTTGGAAATTACGGCGATCAAAGACGTCACTCCAATCCCGCACAATGGATGCCGTCCGCCAAAACGTCGCCGCGTGTAACGCCCCTGTATAGAATTTGAACCACTGTCAATAATGGGATATGATAAAGACCGTGACAGGGAAGCCGGCTTTGGCCGCCGGCAAGCTGAAAGAGAGAGATTCATGGGGGAATGTTGTTAGGCGTGTACCGTTTGGTCGGGGTCTCGACGTTTTGAAGGAGGGTATAATAATCGATGATTGAAATTGAAAAGCCGAAAATTGAAACGGTCGAACTGAGCGAAGATGCCAAATACGGCAAATTCGTCGTCGAACCGCTTGAGCGTGGATATGGTACAACTTTAGGGAACTCCTTACGTCGTATCCTATTGTCTTCACTCCCTGGTGCGGCTGTGACATCGGTGCAAATCGACGGTGTACTGCACGAGTTTTCAACGATTGACGGCGTCGTCGAGGATGTGACAGCCATCATCTTGAATATCAAAAAATTGGCGTTGAAGATTTATTCAGATGAAGAGAAAACGTTGGAAATTGATGTGCAGGGTGAAGGAGTTGTCACGGCTGCCGATATTACTCACGACAGCGATGTAGAAATTTTAAACCCGGACCTTCATATTGCTACGCTGGCGGAAGGCGGTCGCCTGCGCATGCGCATGACCGCCAGACGGGGACGTGGGTATGTCCCGGCCGAGGCGAACAAGCGCGAGGACCAGCCCATCGGCGTGATTCCGATCGACTCCATCTATACGCCGGTCTCCCGTGTTTCCTATCAGGTCGAAAATACACGGGTCGGCCAAGTGACCGACTATGACAAATTGACGATCGACGTTTGGACCGATGGGAGCATCGGGCCGAAAGAAGCCATTTCCCTTGGGGCGAAAATTTTAACCGAGCACTTGAACATTTTTGTCGGCTTGACGGATGAAGCGCAAAATGCTGAAATCATGGTAGAGAAAGAGGACGATCAAAAAGAAAAAGTGCTGGAAATGACGATCGAGGAGCTCGATCTGTCTGTCCGTTCCTACAACTGCTTGAAGCGTGCCGGCATTAACACCGTTCAGGAGCTGACGCAAAAAACGGAAGAGGATATGATGAAAGTGCGCAACCTCGGCCGCAAATCGCTCGAAGAAGTGAAAGCGAAGTTAGCGGAGCTGGGGCTTAGCCTCCGTAAAGACGATTAAGCGCCAGCCCCGCCCGGTGGGGCGGACATGCGCGTTGGCCATAGATTTGGCATTAAGCGCCGATCGACTACGACAGCAATGAGGAACACATCATTTTAAAAGGGAGGGACATTTGATGTCGTACAGAAAACTAGGACGCACGACTTCTCAACGGAAAGCATTGCTTCGCGATTTAGCGACAGATTTAATCATCAATGAACGCATCGAAACGACGGAAGCGCGAGCAAAAGAATTGCGCTCGGTTATCGAAAAAATGATCACGCTCGGCAAACGCGGCGATTTGCATGCCCGTCGTCAAGCAGCGGCATTTATCCGCAAGGAAGTCGCCAACAGTGAAACCGGCCAAGATGCACTGCAAAAGCTGTTCAGTGACATTGCGCCGCGCTACCAAGACCGCCAAGGCGGCTATACACGCATTATGAAACTTGGTCCTCGCCGCGGAGACGGGGCGCCGATGGTCATTATTGAGCTCGTGTAACGGTTTCATTTCAACAAGGGCGAGACAGTTTCGTTTGAACTGGATCTATGCCCTTTTTTTGTTTACCATCATTTAGCAAGGCACGGCCGGAAACGTGCCAAGGCGAGGAGAAACAATCATGGCCGAACCGATCCTTTCGATCGAAGGAGTGTATTTCCGTTATCCGAATCAATCGGAGTATGCAGTGCAAAACGTGAGCTTCCAGGCCGGACGCGGGGAGTGGCTGGCGATTGTCGGCCATAACGGATCCGGCAAGTCGACCATTGCCCGGCTGTTAATCGGTTTGCTTCGGCCGGAGAGGGGCGTCATTCGCCTGTTTGGGCGCCCTCTCGATGAAACGACTGTCTGGGAGGTGCGCCGGCGCGTCGGCATGGTGTTTCAAAATCCAGATAACCAATTTGTCGGGACAACTGTCGAGGATGATATCGCCTTTGCCCTTGAAAATAATGGTGTTCCGCGCGATGAAATGATTGAGCGCATCCGTGAAGCCATCCGCCTGGTGCATATGGAGGCGTTTCTCGAACACGAGCCGCACCGGCTTTCCGGCGGGCAAAAGCAGCGTGTCGCTATCGCCGGCATTTTGGCGCTTCACCCTGATATGATCATTTTGG
This sequence comes from Geobacillus sp. Sah69, assembly GCF_001414205.1. Taxonomy (NCBI): domain Bacteria; kingdom Bacillati; phylum Bacillota; class Bacilli; order Caryophanales; family Anoxybacillaceae; genus Geobacillus; species Geobacillus sp. Sah69. Next base: position 3,191 of record NZ_LLKS01000026.1, read on the forward strand.
ATGAAGCGACATCGATGCTCGACCCGCGGGGAAGGGAAGAGGTGCTCGAGACGGTTCGCCGCTTGAACCGGCAACAGCGCATTACAGTATTGTCGATCACGCACGATTTGGAGGAAGCGGCGAAAGCCGACCGCATCATCGTGATGAACAAAGGTGAGGTCATGGCGGAAGGAACGCCGGAGCAAATCTTTCGGCTTGGGGGCAAGCTCGAGCGCATCGGCCTTGATTTGCCGTTTGCCGTGAAAATGGGCAGCCGTTTGCGGGAACAAGGCATTCCGCTTCGTTCCGCACACTTGACGACGGAGGAGTTGGTCGAAGAGCTATGGACATTGTATTCGAAAAAGTAGAACATGTATACAATGCCCGTTCGCCGCTCGCCCGCCGGGCGCTGTATAATGTGAATGTGTCGATTCCCAGCGGGGCATACGTCGCCATCGTTGGCCACACCGGTTCGGGCAAATCGACGCTCCTTCAACACTTAAACGGCTTGCTGCAACCGACAAGCGGCACGATAAAAATCGGCGATGAGATCATCACCGGCGACAAGCGGCCGAAGCAGCTCAAACCGCTGCGCAAAAAGGTTGGGATTGTGTTCCAATTTCCGGAACACCAGTTGTTTGAGGAAACGGTCGAGAAGGATATTTGTTTTGGCCCGCTTAATTTCGGCGTTTCCGAAGAAGAGGCGAAACGGAAAGCGCGAGAGCTTATCAAACTAGTCGGGCTCAGCGAGGATGTGTTGGCCAAATCGCCGTTCGATTTAAGCGGCGGGCAAATGCGGCGCGTCGCCATTGCCGGCGTGCTGGCGCTTGAACCGGAAGTGCTGGTGCTTGATGAACCGACCGCTGGGCTGGACCCACGCGGGCGGAAAGAGATTATGGAGATGTTTTACCGTCTTCATTGCGAAAAACGGTTAACAACGGTGCTCGTGACTCATAGTATGGAAGATGCCGCCCGCTATGCCGACCAAATCATCGTCATGCATGAAGGGACGGTGTGGGGGCAGGGAGCGCCGGAAGAGGTGTTCCGCGATGCCGATCGGCTTGCCGCCATTGGCCTTAGCGTACCGGAGACGGTCAAGTTGAAGCGGGAGCTGGAAGCGCGGTTTGGGGTCGCCATTCCCTCTCCGTGTTTGACGATCGAACAGACGGTGGAGGCCATCCAGCAACTGTTTTCTAGGGTGAGCATTCATGACTAATCATTTCATTATCGGCCAATACGTGCCTGGCCATTCGCTCATTCACCGCTTAGATCCGCGGGCGAAGCTGCTGATCGTATTCGCCTATGTTTTCATCGTTTTTTTGGCGAATAATGCAGTGACGTATGCGGTGCTGTCGTTGTTTACGTTTGCTTTTGCAGCCCTGTCGCGCATCCCGTTTTCTTTCATTTTGCGCGGTTTAAAGCCGATTTTATGGGTCGTGTTGTTTACGTTGTTATTGCATGTATTGATGACGAAAGAAGGGGATGTCCTCTACCGGATTGGCGCGCTGTCCGTTTACGAAGGCGGCATTCGGCAAGGAATTTTTATTTCCATGCGATTTTTGCTCCTTGTGCTCATAACGACGATGCTGACGCTGACGACAACGCCGATTGAAGTGACCGATGGCGTCGAAAGCTTGCTTAGTCCATTGAAAAAATGGCGCGTGCCGGTTCATGAGCTCGCCTTAATGATGGCGATTTCGCTCCGCTTCATTCCAACTTTAATGGAAGAAACAGAAAAAATTATGAAAGCGCAAGCCGCCCGCGGCGTCGACTTTTCCGGCGGCCGGTTCTCTGAGCGGATGAAGGCGATCGTCTCGCTTCTTGTGCCGCTGTTTATCAGTTCGTTCAAGCGGGCGGATGAGCTGGCGACGGCGATGGAAGCGCGCGGCTACCGCGGCGGCGAAGGGCGGACGAAACTCCGCCAGCTTGCTTGGAAGCCGGCAGACACCGTGTTGTTAGCCGCTACGGCCCTGCTGGCGCTGTTGCTCTTTTTATTACGCTCATAGCGGAGGAAGGCCATGACGAGACGGATCAAATGCGTGGTAGCGTATGACGGCACCCATTTTTCCGGTTATCAAATTCAGCCGGGAAAACGGACGGTGCAAGGCGAGATTGAGGAAGTGCTCAAACGGATGCATAAAGGGAAAGCCGTGCGTGTAACGGCTTCCGGGAGGACGGATGCCGGGGTTCACGCCTATGGGCAAGTCATCCACTTCGATACGGCGCTTGTACTTTCTCCTGAACAGTGGAAAAGAGCGTTAAACGCCCAGCTTCCGGACGATATCGCCGTTCGTTCGGCAGAGGAGGCAGACAGCACTTTTCATGCCCGCTTTTCGGCCAAGGCAAAAGAGTACCGCTACAAAGTGTGGACTGCCGCCGACCGCGACGTCTTTCGCCGCCATTACTGCGCGTGGCATCCATACCCGCTGCATATCGGCGCCATGGATGAAGCGCTTCGCCAACTGATCGGGACGCATGACTTTACGAGCTTCTGCTCCGCCAAAACGGAAATGGAGGATCGCATACGCACCATTTACCAGGCAGAGGTGGAAACCGACGGTTCGATGATGGAATTCCGGTTCATCGGCAGCGGCTTTTTGTACAACATGGTGCGCATCATCGTCGGCACAGTGCTTGAAATTGGCCAAGGGAGGCGGTCCCCGGCAGACATTGCAGCATTGCTTGCAGCCAAAGACCGGAGACTCGCTGGCCCGACGGCGCCGGCGGAAGGATTGTATTTATGGCGGGTGTACTATGATGATGAGTTTTTCGCCGTCAGTTGACCGGTGGTAAACACCGTGTTCGAAAGTCGTCTCACGCTTTTAGATGACAAAAAACCGGGGCGCCATAAGTGAAGACAACGAGTCCCCGTGTAACATCTTCTTGACATTGGCGTTCCGGCAAGCTATTATATCATATGGCATGTATTTTCCACGATTAGCCCCGGACAGCAATCGTGTTGAAATAAACAACTTTACTTGTTCATTTTTCTTTTTAGGAGGGAACTACATTGCGTACGACTTATATGGCGAAACCGAATGAAGTAGAGCGTAAATGGTACGTTGTCGACGCAGCCGGCAAAACGTTGGGTCGTCTGGCCAGCGAAGTCGCAGCGCTGTTGCGCGGCAAACATAAACCGACATTCACTCCGCACGTTGACTGCGGGGATCATGTGATCGTCATCAATGCTGACAAAGTGGAACTGACAGGGAAAAAGTTAACGAAAAAATTGTACTATCGCCACAGCTTATATCCAGGCGGTTTGAAAGTGAGAACGGCGCTCGAAATGCGCACGAATTATCCGGAAAAAATGATTGAACGGGCGGTGCGCGGCATGCTTCCAAAAGGCAGCCTTGGCCGTCAAATGTTCAAAAAACTGCATGTTTACCGCGGAAGCGAACACCCGCATCAAGCGCAAAAACCGGAAGTATACGAACTTCGCGGATAATTGACAAGGGAGGGTATTTATTTTGGCACAAGTACAATATTACGGTACAGGTCGTCGCAAAAGCTCGGTTGCTCGCGTCCGCCTCGTCCCGGGCGATGGACGCATCATCGTCAACAAACAAGACATTCGTGAATATATTCCGACAGAAGCGCTTATCGAAATGGTAAAGCAACCGCTTGTACTGACAGAAACGCTCGGCAGCTACGACGTGTTGGTGAACGTTCGCGGCGGCGGATTTGCCGGCCAAGCGGGCGCCATTCGCCACGGCATCGCCCGCGCGTTGCTTCAAGTCGATCCGGAATTCCGCACCGTATTGAAGCGCGCTGGCTTGCTGACGCGCGATGCCCGCGTCAAAGAGCGGAAAAAATACGGGCTCAAAGGCGCCCGCCGCGCTCCGCAGTTCTCGAAACGTTAACCGTGTTGTCCAACCCAGCCAGTTTGGCTGGGTTTTTTGCTTATTTCTGCCTTTGGCCCGCGCGCATGTTTGCGTTCGATCGTTAAACACTACATCGTAAAGGAGCGTGAAACACGATGACAGTCATCACTTCATTCGCGGAAAAAAGGCAGGAAAAGCAGCTCCGCTATGAGCGGAAAATGCTGCGGGAGTTGTCGCTGGAGAAATTGCGGGCCAAAGTGTTGGAACATTTTGCCCCTTTCTATCAAATGTACCGGATTTTCCCATCTACTGTTGAGGAAGGCTGCATTGACCTGGCCATTGAAGCGTATTTGCTCGGCGCCCATTACAGCCGGTTCGGCTATTATGGGGAGTCTGTGGACAGCGTGCGCCGACGTTGCGCGCAAGAGGAGAAATATTTAATTGACACACTTTTTGATTTTCTCTGCTTTTGGGGCAACATCGACGACGATCTGCTCGGCCAGTCGCTCTATTACGCCTGCGAGCAATATATCGTCGACTGGTGGACCGAAGGGTTTGAACGGGGAAAAAAACGGCGCCGCCTAAAACTTCACTGAATAAGTTCTATTCCCGCCCCTTGTCCCATATAAGATAGAGAAGGGAAACGTGCGGGAGGAGAAACGATGAAAGAAAAATGGAAGTGGCTTGTCGCCTTTACCGCGGCTGCCATTGCGGGAATTTTGTTATTTCCGTCTTTATTTTCTGATCTGACCTCAACAAAACCGTGGAATCTCCCATTGTCCGGGCGAATTATCGTCCTAGACCCCGGCCATGGCGGGCCGGATGGCGGGGCGGTCGGCGGCGAGGTGCTGGAAAAAGAAATCGCGCTCAACGTCGCGAAAAAATTGCGGGACTACTTGCAGCAACAAGGAGCGCTCGTTCTGATGACGCGGGAGACAGACCGCGATTTGGCCAGCCCGTCCACGCGCGGCTACAGCCGGCGGAAAACGGAAGATTTGCACGAACGAACATCATTCATTAACCATTCCGATGCGGATTTGTTTATCAGCATTCACCTCAATGCCATTCCATCCCCGCACTGGCGGGGGGCACAGACGTTTTATTACGGCTCGCTCATCGAAAACGAGCGGCTCGCCAAATTCATCCAAGCCGAGTTGCGGCGCAACTTGGAAAACACCCACCGGGTAGCGAAAATGATTGATACCGTTTATTTGCTAAAGCATGCCAAAAAGCCCGGAGCGCTCGTTGAAGTTGGATTTTTATCGAATCCGGACGAGCGGGAGCTGCTCGCCTATGACCATTACCAGACGAAACTCGCCGCCTCGATTTACAAAGGAGTGCTGCGTTACTTTTCGAACGAACCTACCCCTCGCGAATAGCGAGGTTTTTTATCGTCCCGAAGCGGGAAAGGCCCTGCTTCCAAGCGGGGAAGAACGGCCAAGGCGAGAGAACCGTTCTCCCCCGTCCAAAAGCGCGCCATCGCCATTCATACATCTGAAAAGAACACTCAATGTAACGAATGTCGAAAAGCCGGGACAGGCAGGGGGCCGAAATGGAAGCCATCTGGCGGTTTATGGTATAGTAAATATATAAGGGAACTATTGATTTGAAAAAGGGTTGGTGAATACGATGCTGACGGAAAACGAAGTGCGAGCCATTCTTGAAAACATGAAAGACCCGTTTTTAAACAAGACCTTTAAGGAAACAAACGCCATTCAAGAAATTAAAATTAAGGAAGAGAAAAACCATGTCAGCGTAAAGATCGCGCTTGCCAAAACCGGCACGCCTGACCAACTGCGCGTGCAAACGGCGATCGTCCAGCAGCTGAAAGAGGCTGGCGCTGCATCCGTCGGCTTGCGGTTTGCCGAACTGCCGCGCGAAGTGGTTGAGAAATATAGCGACAATCCGCAAAAAACGACGTATATCGCCATCGCCAGCGGCAAGGGCGGCGTCGGAAAATCAACGGTTTCCGTCAACTTAGCGGTCGCGCTCGCCCGGCTTGGCAAAAAAGTCGGGTTGATCGACGCCGATATTTATGGGTTTAGCGTTCCAGACATGATGGGAATTACTCAGCGTCCGACAGTGCGGGGCGATAAAATCATCCCCGTCGAGCGGTTTGGGGTGAAAGTCATTTCGATGGCCTTTTTCGTCGAGGACAATGCTCCGGTCATTTGGCGCGGCCCGATGCTTGGAAAAATGCTGAACAACTTCTTCAAAGAAGTTGAGTGGGGCGACTTGGATTACTTGCTGCTCGACTTGCCTCCAGGCACCGGCGATGTCGCGTTAGACGTGCACACGCTTTTGCCGTCATGCAAAGAAATTATCGTCACCACTCCGCACCCGACCGCCGCGTTTGTCGCTGCCCGCGCTGGGGCAATGGCGCTGCGCACCGAACATGAAATTATCGGCGTGATCGAAAATATGTCGTACTACGAGAGCCGGAAAACAGGAGAGCGGGAGTATGTCTTCGGCAAGGGTGGCGGAGAAAAGCTGGCCAAAGAGCTGCAAACCGAGCTGTTAGGGCAGCTGCCGCTTCAGCAGCCGGATTGGAACGACGACGACTTCGCTCCGTCCGTTTACGCAGAAGATCATCCGATCGGGAAAATTTATATGGATATCGCCCGCAAAATCGTTGCAAAATATTAATCGGTTTCACAAAAAGCGTCCGATGCCGAGAAACCGCCGATTAGAGCGTTGGCGGTTTTCAGCGCACGGACGCTTTTTGCTTGATTAATCTCCTCCGCCTTGTTGGTTGCCGGTGCTTTCTTCTCACTCTCCCCCTTCCCCTTCGCCTTCTTCTTGTTTTTCTCCGCCTTGCTGAACCTTTTCAGCTGCTTTCATCAACATATCTTGAATTTTCGCCTGATACAGCGGGCTGTTCAACGTTTCCGTGATCACCTTTTGCAAATGCTGGCGGAACTCTTTGCTTTTTAAGACATCGACCATGGCTTTTTCCATTTCTGGATCTTTTAAAATATCGATCATCAGCGCCTGGTAATCGGGATCTTTCATGAGCGCCTTCATCATTTTTTCATGTTCTGCTTGCAGCCCTTTGGCAAAACTTTCAGCGAATTTCGGGTCTTTTAACGCACTTTCCCAGAACTTTTTTCCTTGATCGGATGTCAGCATTTGTTGCAGCGTTTCTTTTACAGCTTTTTGATCTATGACTAGTTGCTGCTTCATCTGATCTTCCGACATAATATCTTGAATCGCCTTTTTCCCCTCGTCGGTTTTTAAAATGTCAACAACCATCTTTTTCGTTTCGTCATAATCCGGGGGAGGGGGGCTGGTTTCTTGAGGGGCACAGGAACCAAGAACGAGAAAACTGAGCAAGAGGAGCGGTAGGCATTTGTTCATGAAAGTGAGCTCCTTTCTGCAAAAATCCCTCACCCTTAATATGAATGTTGGCGAAAAAAATATACATGGGGGAGATCGGAGCTGGCTTTTTCACAAGGGCGCTGGTAAAATGGTAAGCGGGTTATGCTGAAACGATGGAGGATGAAGCTGTGAACAGCCGCAAATGGGTGCGTTTATTTTTGACCACGCTGCTGATCGGCGGAATCGCGACAACAGCCGTCGGGATAGTTTTGAATTGGAAAGAGTTTGGACATCTCCTTGTACGTTTCGAGGTCATTGAATTTCTTGCCGTATTGCTTTGGCATGTCGGCGTCGGCTTTATTTTCAGCGTCATCAGCCAGGCGGGCTTTTTTGCCTATTTGACCGTCCATCGGTTCGGACTTGGCATGTTCCGTTCCCTCTGGAACGCTGTCCAGCTTGTTTTGATCATATTCGTGCTGTTCGATCTAGTCTATTTCCGCTACATGGTGTTTGCGGATAAAGGCGATTCGATCATCCCGTATGTATTGACCGCCTTGTTTATTTTGGCGGTTGGCTTAGCCGTTGCCTACATAAAAAGCGCGCAGACGAACAAAGGGGCATTCGTCCCGGCGCTGTTCTTTATGGTCGTGGTAACGGTGATTGAATGGTTTCCCGTTTTGCGCATCAATGACCGAGACTGGTTATATTTGATGCTGATTCCGTTATTAGTATGCAATGCATATCAACTTCTTATACTGCATAAATTGACAGGCGGCGCAGGATCGTCCGCGTAAAGCGCCGCCTGTTCTTTTTTGTCGGGCCGCTCATTCTAAAAGGAAACATGATCAGGATATCATCCAACTGCAACGGCCATGCTAAAGTCTTGAGGGAAGGCTGGCGGCTTTTAGGCGAAAACCCGCCTCCCGCCCTTTTTAGTCGATCCCTTTGCTTTCTGCTTCACCGTTGGCCAGCAGCTCAGAGAGGCTGGCGTTTTTATAGCCGTTTTCTTTCATGGCTGCAATAATTTTCGGCAGCGCCTTTGCCGTTTGTTTGGCTGAGTCGGACGCGTGAAGGAGCACAATATCGCCCGGCTCCAAATCGCTTGTAACGTTGGCGACAATTTGCTCTGTACCGGGATTCAGCCAGTCCTTCGAGTCAACGCTCCAATGCACAACCGTGTAGCCGAGAGACTCCGCAACTTTTAGCACCTTTTTGTTAAAATTCCCTCCCGGGGGGCGCAGCAACTCGACGTTTTTCACACCTAACATGTCGAACACTTTCTCCGCCATCATTAAATCTTGGCGGATTTTAGCGTTCTCGAGTTCTGCATAATTGACAAAATTATACCCCATGCTGCCGATTTCATGCCCTTCCTCTTTGATCCGCTTTACGACGGACGGATGGCGTTCAGCCCATGAGGCTGATAAAAAAAAGGTTGCGTTTTTAATCCCGTGTTGCTTCAATACGTCCAAAATTTTTTCCGCGTTCTCATCCCCCCAGCTAATGTCAAACGTCAATGCCACCTCATCGCGGTCATTGTCCACCTTGTACACGGCCTTAGGCCCAGAGGAAAGCGAAAACACGGGTCGGTTCATTTCATAAGCGTATAGGATGAACGCAGTGAAAAAAGCAGAACAAATAATAATGAGAGCTTTTTTCAATGTCCGCCCATTTAGTGCGTAAAACATGGCTTCCATCCCTCCCTAAACAGTTGTCCTATGTACATCTTATGCGGCGGTCTATGGCGGTTATGAAACATAATTGCCACTCCTTGGCGCCAGAGTAGGCAAAAGCGGGGGTGGGGATAAACATGGATTGGGATCCGCAAACTTCCTAAAAATATTATCTTGCATTTTTGGAGGTAAAGTGGTATATTTTTAAACGTCGCTGTTCGGAAAAGCAGCTTGGCAACAGCGAAGCAAAAAAGTGGTTGACATCAAAAAATTGTTATGATAATATAAAAGAGCTGTTTACAAAGGACAATTTACAGCGTTCCTTGAAAACTGAACGAAACGAAGCGCGACGAAAAGCGGAGGTCCGCGGGTCGCCGCGATGGGCAAATGTTCTTCGCCTGCAAGGGTGCTTGCACCCGGAAGGCGAAGGTTATTTGACCCCGAGCGGCGGCGGACCGAAGCTGGACAATCGAAGCTGGACAATACGAAAAGCAGAGGTCCGCATGGGCCGAAGCAAAAGCCAATCAACTTTCTTTGGAGAGTTTGATCCTGGCTCAGGACGAACGCTGGCGGCGTGCCTAATACATGCAAGTCGAGCGGACCGGATCGGGGCTTGCCTTGATTCGGTCAGCGGCGGACGGGTGAGTAACACGTGGGCAACCTGCCCGCAAGACCGGGATAACTCCGGGAAACCGGAGCTAATACCGGATAACACCGAAGACCGCATGGTCTTCGGTTGAAAGGCGGCCTTTGGGCTGTCACTTGCGGATGGGCCCGCGGCGCATTAGCTAGTTGGTGAGGTAACGGCTCACCAAGGCGACGATGCGTAGCCGGCCTGAGAGGGTGACCGGCCACACTGGGACTGAGACACGGCCCAGACTCCTACGGGAGGCMGCMGTAGGGAATCTTCCGCAATGGGCGAAAGCCTGACGGAGCGACGC
>NZ_LLKS01000027.1:0-43408 GCF_001414205.1 Geobacillus sp. Sah69
AGCCGGAAGCGGCGTCCACTCCAACACCGAAAGCGCCGTTTTCCCCAAGTCACGAAACACGGTCCAAAACTCTGGAAAATACCGATCCGTCCAGCGGACGATCGCGTTTTTCACCGCCGTCTGTTCCTTGCGGAGCTTCTCTTTGAGCGTGCTYCCCACGCGCAAATCGGCTTCAATCTCGTGCAGCAGCCGGGGAACGAGGAATCGTCCGTCTTTTGCCAGTCTGGCAATGACCAGGGCGTCTTTGGCGTCGTGTTTCGTCGGCAGGTTGTCATCAAGTTCTTTCGACCGGCACACATGCGCCGGGTTGACCATGACCAACGGGATCCCGTGCTCCTCGAGGAAGTAGGCCAGGTTCAACCAGTAGTGCCCGGTCGGCTCCACCGCGACGATCACCTCTGACTTCCCRAACGCTTGCATCGCCYCCTGAATCGCTTTATACAGCTGCTGAAACCCCTCTTTCGACTGGAAGATCGGGAACGACTTGCGAAGCACGCGCCCCCGGTCATCCACGAAGCAGGCGTAGTGGGTTCGTTTCGCGATATCGATGCCCACGACAAGCGTTTGTTCCGTAACTTGATCAATTTTATAGTTTTGTGTACAATTCATCTGAAGTCCTCCTTGGCATGATGGTAGGTATTGTTTGACACCCCTGCATCATACCAAGAGGGCTTTTTTTGATCAAGTCCCCGGAAAAGCTCCTAACGGGAATGCTCCTTTACGAGGCGGCGTGCTGCGCCGCGGTTATGGTTCGTTCGCGGCGGCGGCCGCTTCGTCATCGATGACAAACTGGCTTTTCAAATAGTTCATGGCTGTCGTGCAAATGCCGGCGTCGATCGCTTGCTGCAGCGCGACGAATTCGCGGTAGGCGTCCATTTCAAAGGCGCGGTACGGATCCTCTTGGCCGTAGCTGCGCAAATGAATCCCCTCTTTTAATACATTCAGTTGATTTAAGTGGCGAATCCAGTGGGCGTCGATGGTTTCAACCATCAAATGCTTAAGCCGCATCGTTTGTTCTTCGTCGCACGGAAGATCGGCGAGCGCCGCTTCAAGCGATTGGTATTCGTCCCAAACAAGTTGGGCGATTTCTTCTTTTTGCTTATGGCGAAGATCATCAATCGGATAGGCAAACTGGAAAAAGGCACGGCGCAGCTCGTTGTGCAGTCCTTCGATGTTCCACTCTTCAAAAAAGACGTTTTCCGGACAATAACGGTCGATCGTTTGCGTGATATAACGCTGAATGTGCCGAAGGAGCTCGGACAGCACCTCTGCTTGCTTCAGCGCCAAGACGCGATCGCGCATATGGTAGATGACTTTGCTTTGTTGGTCGATCACGGTGTCCAATTTCAATAAATGCAATCGCGCCGAATAATGGGCGTTTTCGATCGTTGTTTGCACTTTTTGGACGAACTTGATCGGGTCGGGCGACACGATGAGCCCGGTTTCATCCGTCTTGACTTTGCTTCGCCATTTTTCCAGCTCCTCTTGATCGTACAGCTGAAATAAATCATCCTCCAGCGAAATGATAAACTGGGAAGACCCCGGATCCCCTTGGCGTCCTGCCCGGCCGCGCAGCTGCATATCAATGCGATGGCTTTCATGCCGCTCTGTGCCGATGATGTGCAGCCCGCCAAGTTCCTTGACGCCTTCTCCAAGCAAAATGTCGGTCCCGCGCCCGGCCATATTGGTCGCGATCATCACTTGCCCTTTTTGCCCGGCGGTCGCGATGATGCGCGCTTCTTCTTCCTCCGTTTTAGCATTGAGCAGGTGGTGAGGGATGCCTGCTTTCGAAAACGCCGCTGACAACCGTTCCGACTGTGCGACCGATGTCGTGCCGATGAGAACGGGACGGCCGATGGCATTCATTTTTTTCACTTCGTCGATAATTTTCCGTACTTTCGCCTCGTACGTCTGGTAGACGAGGTCGTCCCAGTCGGTGCGGCGGGATGGCCGGTTTGTCGGAATCGTAATAACGCGCAGCTGGTACGTTTGCCAAAATTCTTCTTTCGACGGCGTAGCGCTGCCGGTCATCCCGGCTAGCTTCTCATACATGCGAAAATAGTTTTGGATCGTAATCGTGGCTTGGATGTCGTTTTCTTCGGTGATTTCCACACCTTCTTTCGCTTCAATGGCTTGATGCAGGCCGTCGCTGAACGAGCGTCCTTCCATCACCCGGCCGGTGAACGGGTCAACGATCATCACTTTGCCGTTTTTGACGATGTAATCGACATCCCGCCGCATGATAAACCAAGCGCGCAGCGACTGCATCGCATGATGGAGCAGCACGTGATGCTCCCAGTCGTATAGATTGTCGATGCCAAACGCCCGCTCGATTTTTTGCGCCCCTTCTTCGGTGAGGAAAATTTGTTTCGTCTCCAAAGACCGTTCATACTCTTTTCCTTCTTCGAAGGTGCGGACGATGCGCGCCATAATCGGGAACAATTCGGCTCCGATTCCCGATTTATTGGCGATAATGAGCGGGGTGCGCGCTTCGTCGATTAAAATGCTGTCGATTTCATCGATGATGGCGTAATACAGCGGGCGCTGCACTTTATCTTCGAGGCGGTACACCATGTTGTCGCGCAAATAATCAAAGCCGAACTCGGTGCCGGTGCCGTACGTGATATCGGCCGCGTACGCTTCTTTTTTCTCGCTGGCCGTCATTTGCGACACATTCAGGCCGACGGTTAAGCCGAGAAAGCGGAACACACGGCCCATTTGTTCGCAGTCCCGGCGCGCCAAATATTCGTTGGCCGTAATAATGTGGACGCCTTTTCCAAGGAGGGCGTGCAAGTAGCTTGGCAAAGTGGCCGCCAACGTCTTTCCTTCCCCGGTCTGCATTTCGGCGATGTTTCCTTCATGCATCGCCAATCCGCCCATCAGTTGCACGTCGTAATGGCGCAGACCGAGCACGCGCCGCGCCGCCTCCCGGACGACGGCAAACGCCTCGGTTTTTATGTCATCGAGCGTCTCGCCGCGTTCGAGCCGTTCTTTGAAGACAACCGTTTTTTGGCGCAGTTGTTCATCGCTCAGCGAAGAAATGGTTGGTTCCCATTCATTGATTTGCGCCGCCAGCTTGGCAAGACGCTGCACGTCTCGCGCGCTTTCGTCAAATAGTTGCTTTACTTTTGCAAACATATGTCCATTCCTCTCCTAGACAGGCATGATTCACACCAAGTGCTTTAAACCTAATTATAGCACAAGATGTTTCCTGTGGAGGGAGGATGTAAAATGTGGAATCGTTCGCCGGATTGGCGCTCGAGCTTCTCGCGGCAAGGGAAAAAGAAATTTTCCATCCTTGGGGACAAAAAAGGGGTGTAAAAAAAGATTGATTTACTCATCGTATATGGTAACATAAAGATGATGTGTGTTTCCGCGATTTTATAAGGCCAAGGTGATTGCATATGAATATGGAAGCATTTTCCGCATGTTTGGCTTCGTTTATCACAGTATTGGTCATCACCCCGTTCGTGATCAAACTCGCGGTCAAAATTGGCGCGGTCGATCGGCCGAACGGGAGAAAAGTGCATACAAAAGTCATGCCAAGGCTTGGCGGATTGGCCATTTTTATCGGTGTCGCCGTCGGCTATTTTGTCGGCGGGGTGTATAAAGAGCAAGTGACGGGGATGACGGTCGGCGCCATCATCATCGTGCTCGTCGGGATGCTCGACGATTTGTACGAGCTGTCGCCAAAAGTGAAGCTGGCCGGCCAGCTGCTGGCGGCGTTCGTCGTTGTTGCTTCCGGGCTGAAGGTCGATCTTTTGACCGTTCCGTTTGTCGGCACGTTTGAGTTGGGGCTGTGGAGCTACCCGATCACGATATTTTGGATTGTCGCGATTACGAACGCCATCAACTTGATCGATGGATTGGATGGATTGTCCGCGGGCATTTCCGCCATTGGGATTGCGGCCATTGCCGTTATGGCGGGCATGGCAGGCAAAATGCTCATTTTCACGCTCTGCTTGATCCTCTTAGGCAGCGTCATCGCGTTCTTGTTTTACAATTTCCACCCGGCGAAAATTTTCATGGGGGATACCGGCGCGTTGTTTTTAGGATATGCGATTTCCGTCCTGTCGGTGCTAGGGCTTTACAAAAGCGTGACGCTCTTCAGCTTCGTCGTTCCGGTGATCATTTTGGGTGTGCCGATTTTCGATACGACATTTGCCATTATTCGCCGCATTGTGAATAAAAGGCCGATCTCGGCGCCGGATAAGTTGCATCTTCATCATCGGCTGCTGGCCCTTGGCTTTTCGCATCGCAACACGGTGCTGCTCATTTATGCGTTTGGCTTGATGTTTGCCATCAGCGCGATTTTGTTCTCCGCCTCGACGTTATGGCAGTCCATTCTCATCGTCTTTGCCTTGATCGTCTTCGTGGAACTGCTGGCTGAACTGATCGGCTTGGTCAATGATCAGTACAAACCGTTTATGACTTTTATTCGTAAGCTGCTTCGGGGAAGCCGAAAAGTATACGGAAATGACCGATAAATAGCAAATGAGCCGTTTGTGCCATGAAAGGGACAAACGGCTTTTTTCAGGAATGCCCCGTCTTTGGAAAATTATGCCCTTCTTTTTCGTTGTTTATGCAGCTTCTGCCGTTCCTTCGCTGATTTTTTTGCGGCAAGGCCAAGATTGCCACAAAACTGTCATTATATATTGACGCAAAAATATGATAAACTAAACATGGTTATTCTACATATTTTTTGGATTCGGAGGAACTTGCGATGAACGTGCCAATGTTGGATTTAAGCGAACAGTATGAACAATTGAAGCCGGAGATCATGCGCGTATTGGATGAAGTGATGCGCTCCTCTCGCTTTATTTTAGGAGATTATGTCAAAAAGCTAGAAGCAGATATTGCTGCCTACAGCCGGGCGAAACACGGAATCGGCTGCGGCAACGGAAGCGATGCGATACATATTGCTTTGCAAGCGGCCGGCGTCGGGCCGGGCGATGAAGTCATCACAACGGCGTTCACCTTTTTCGCGACGGCAGGATCGATTGCGCGGGCCGGCGCCAAACCGGTGTTTGTCGATATCGATCCGGTGACGTTCAACATCGATCCAGCGCAAGTTGAAGCGGCGGTGACGGAGAAGACGAAAGCCATCATCCCGGTGCATTTGTACGGGCAAATGGCGGATATGGAGGCGATTGCCGCGATTGCCAAGCGGCATGGATTGGTTGTCATTGAGGACGCCGCCCAGGCGATCGGCGCGAAATACAACGGGAAATGCGTTGGCGAGCTTGGGACGGCGGCGACGTACAGTTTCTTCCCGACGAAAAACTTGGGCGCCTACGGGGATGGCGGCATGATCATTACGAATGATGACGAACTGGCCGAAAAATGCCGGGTCATCCGCGTTCATGGCAGCAAGCCGAAATATTACCATCATGTACTTGGCTACAACAGCCGCCTCGATGAGATGCAAGCGGCGATTTTAAGCGTCAAATTCCCGCATCTGGATCGGTGGACGGAACAGCGGCGCAAGCATGCGGCGACGTATACGCGCCTGCTCGAGGAGGCGGTCGGCGACCTTGTTGTGACGCCGAAAGAAGTCGACGGGCGCTATCATGTGTTCCATCAATACACGATTCGAGCGCCGAAGCGCGACGAGCTGCAAGCGTTTTTGAAAGAACAGGGGATCGCGACGATGGTGTACTATCCGCTGTCGCTGCATTTGCAGCCGGTGTTTGCTTCGCTCGGGTATAAGGAAGGGCAGCTGCCGGAGGCGGAAAAAGCGGCGAAAGAAGCGCTGTCGCTGCCGATGTTCCCAGAGCTGAAAGAGGAGCAGCAACAGTACGTCGTCGAGAAAATCGCGGAATTTTACCGTCATTTCGCTTGATCGTCCAACCGGCCAAAGGAAACGTCACTTGCGCACAGCAATGGCGTTTCCTTTGGCGTTGGATCATTTGTTTTGTTCACAACACTTTGTTATTTTATGATAAGGGATGGTGGCCGGATTGACGGCGGAAAAACGACCGTTTGTGCTGTACGAATATTTGCGCTTTTTTTGGCAGCGAAAATGGTGGTTTCTTGTTGTTCCGCTTGCGACGATCGTGTTGACCGTCATCGCAGGGCGGCTTTTGCTGCAGGGGGAGAAGTATACGGGGAAAGCTGTCGTGTTTACCGGATCGATTGATGTAAAAGAGTTGACGGATCCGAAAAATATAGAAGCGAAGTTTCCAGATGTGAAAAACTTGGATGTCGTCGTTCCTGAGGAACAGTACGTGCAAATCACGGTCAAAGGCGACGATGAACAAGACGTGAGTCGAGAATTGAAGCTTGTTGTGTCGGAATACAGCCAGGAGCTCAAGCGCCATTCGCAAGAGCGGATTGATGTCACCACGAAATACTTGCATGCGCTGGAAAAACGGGAACGCGCCTTGCAGCAAAAAGTCGATTATTATAGCGAACAAATACAGTCGGGCCGCTTGAATCCAGAACAGCTCCATGACATCAGCGACTTGTTGGTCGAGTCGGAAAACAACTTGACTGAAGTGATGGAGCGTGTCAATCGCATCCGCGGCAATCTTGTCTTTTACGAAAAACCGGCCGTATTGTCGGAAACGGTGGCGAAATCGAAAACGTATACGGGGCAGCTGATGGCCGTCGGCCTTGTCCTCGGCCTGTTTTTGACGGTCGTTTGGCTCGTGCTTTGGAAGTATATATTGGACGCGAGGAGGTACTATTCTTCATGATCCGTTTTGCCATTGTCGGCATGGGGCATATCGCCAAAAAACATATCGATGCCATTGAAAAGGCGGACGGCGCCGAGCTGGCGGCCGTGTGCGACACGAATCCGGAACGTTTGCGCGACGTGTCGGACGTTCCTGTTTACACTGATATGGAGACGATGTTGAAGGAGAACGAACAGATCGATGTCGTCAACATTTGCGTTCCGTCTGGATTGCACGCGCGGCTGGCCAAGCTGGCGGCCCGCTATCGCCGTCATATCATTGTGGAAAAGCCGATGGCGCTCCGTGTGAGCGACGCTGAAGAGATGATCCGCGCGGCGAAAGAATACGACGTGAAGCTCGCGGTCGTTCATCCGAACCGCTTCCGTCCGGCTATTCGGAAGCTGAAAGAGGCGATGGAGCGTGGGATGTTCGGAAAACTGAGCCATGCGAACGCCACGGTGCGCTGGAATCGAAATCAAGCCTATTATGATCAGGCAGCGTGGCGGGGGACGAAAGAGTTTGACGGCGGCGTCTTGATGAATCAAGCCATTCACAATTTGGATTTGCTGCTTTGGCTGATGGGGCCGGTCAAGGCGGTGCAAGCGATGGCGGCGACCCGTCTGCGCAAGATTGAGACGGAAGACGTCGCGGCGGCGGTCGTCGAGTTTGAAAGCGGGGCGCTTGGCGTCATTGAGGCAGCGACGACGATTTATCCGCAAAACTTGGAGGAATCGATCGCCATTTTCGGCGAAACGGCATCAGTGAAAATCGGCGGCCGGACGGCCAACTTTATCGAAACGTGGGAAGCGGAAGGCGTCAGCGAGGAAGAACGGGCAAAGCTCATCGATGAGATCAACGCCGACCCGTTTGGCAAGCCGGGGCACCAATGGATCATTGAAGATATGGTGCAAGCGATTCGCGAAGACCGTGAGCCGATCGTCACGGGTTTGGACGGATTGGCTCCTGTTCGGCTGATCGAAGCGATTTTGCGTTCGGCGGAAACGGGGACAAGAGTGCAACTATCTGAGTAGAAAGGAATGAGAGGAATGAACTACGCGGAACGGCTGTTGAAAAAGTTTGAGAAACGCGACGCGGTCATCGGCGTGGTCGGGCTTGGCTACGTCGGGTTGCCGCTGGCAGTCGAAAAAGCAAAAGCAGGGTTTCATGTCATTGGCTTTGACATCCAACAAAGCCGCGTCGATCAAGTGAACAATGGGATCAACTACATCGGCGATGTCGTCGATGAAGATTTGCATGAGATGGTCAAACAAGGGCGGCTTGTGGCGACGACCGATTACGCCCGGATCGCGGAAGTCGATGCCGTGGCGATCGCGGTGCCGACCCCGCTCGATGAGCATCATCAGCCGGATACGTCCTACGTCGAAAACTCGGCGAAGGAAATCGCTAAATACGCCCATGAAGGGATGCTTGTCGTGTTGGAATCGACCACCTATCCAGGCACGACGGAAGAAATCGTGAAACCGGCGCTGGAGAAAAAGGGGCTCGTCGTCGGGAAAACGGTGTTCGTTGCCTATTCGCCGGAGCGGGTTGACCCGGGCAACAAGCAGTTTAAGACGAAAAATACGCCGAAAGTCGTCGGCGGCGTGACAAAGACGTGCACGAAAGTGGCAGCGGCCATGTATCGAGCTGTGCTTGAAGGCGATGTCCACGAAGTGTCGAGTCCGGCGGTGGCGGAAATGGAGAAAATTTTTGAAAATACGTTCCGCCATATCAACATTGCGTTGGCGAACGAAATGGCCATTTTGTGCGAACGGATGGGCATTGACGTTTGGGAAGTGATCGAGGCGGCGAAAACGAAGCCGTACGGATTTATGGCGTTTTACCCGGGCCCGGGGCTTGGCGGCCATTGCATTCCGATCGACCCGTTTTATTTGACATGGAAAGCGCGCGAATACAACTACCATACGCGCTTGATCGAGCTGGCCGGAGAAATCAATAATGCCATGCCGGAATACGTTGTCAATCGCGCAATGCTCATTTTAAACGAAGAAGGCAAGGCGCTGCGCGGTTCGAAGGTGGCGGTGCTCGGCGTCGCCTACAAAAAAGACATTGATGATGTGCGTGAATCGCCAGTGTTGAAAATCGTCGAGCTGCTCGAGCAATACGGAGCGGAATTTGCGGTCGTCGACCCGTATGTTCCGTCGTTCCGGGCGTGCAATCGGGTGATTGAGACGGTCGAGCTGACGCCGGAACTGCTTGCACAGTCAGATCTTGTCTTGATTACGACGGATCATTCCAACATCGACTATGAAATGGTCGCTCGTCACAGCCGGGTCGTGTTTGACACACGCAATGCTATGAAAGATGTGTCGAAACCGGCCAAATACGTCAAATTGTAAGCGAAGGAGACGAAACCATGAACGTTGTCGATCCCTCTGTTGTTTGCGGTGAACGTGTCGAAATCGGCCATTTCACGGTCATCGAGGCGAATGTCAAAATCGGAAACGACGTTAAAATCGGACATCGCGTCACGATTCACGAAGGAACCGTCGTCGGCGACGGCGTGACGATCGCCGACGGAGCGGTGCTCGGCAAACCGCCGAAGCCGGCGAAAACGAGCACCGTCAAGCTGTCGGGTGAGCTGCCGCCGCTTGTCATCGGCGACCATTGCACGATCGGCGCCAACGCTGTCATCTATCGAGGAGCAGTGATCGGCGCCTACACATTGATCGCTGATTTGGCGAGCGTGCGCGAAAACGTGCACATCGGCCAATATGTGATCGTCGGGCGCGGGGTGTGCGTCGAAAACCACGTCCAAATCGGCGATCGGACGAAAATCCAGTCGAACTCCTACATCACGGCCTACACGACGCTCGAAGACCATGTGTTCATCGCCCCGTGCGTCACGACGACCAATGACAACTACATGGGGCGGACGGAAGAACGGTTCGCCAAAATCAAAGGGGCGACCGTCAAGCGCGGGGCGCGCGTCGGAGGCGGAGCGATTTTGCTGCCGGGCGTGACGGTGGCGGAAGAGACGTTTGTCGCCGCTGGGGCGCTCGTCACAAAAGATACGGAACCGAGGACGGTCGTGAAAGGATTCCCGGCGCGCTTCAGCAAAATGGTCGACGAGCGGGAGTTGTTATAAATTGTTCTCGGCATTCAAGCGTTTAGGAGCGGACTCGCTCCTTTACGCGTTTATGAACGTCGGCACGAAGATGATTGCCTTTTTGATGCTGCCGATTTATACAAGCTATTTGTCCAAGGCGCAGTACGGGGCGGTCTACTTGATCGACCAATGGACGTCGATGCTGACATTTCTCGTCATTTTCGGTACGGATTCGGCGCTCTCTTTTTACTATTACGACACGGACGACAAAGAGAAGCGCCTTTTGTATGTGCGCAACGTCATGTACTTCCGGCTGTTTGTCGTCGCCATCTTATTTTTGGCTGTCGTTTTGGCCGGTCCGTGGATCGCAGGCGCGCTGTTTCAAGAACCTCGCTATGTCGATTTGCTGTACATCAGTATCGCGACGTTGCTGCTCGATACGATTTTCGTCATGGCGACGACGGTGCTGCGGTTTGAATTTCAGACGAAAAAAGTCGTGATTTGGACGCTCGTGAAAATGCTGCTTGTCGCTGTGCTGTCGTATGCGGCGCTCCGGTGGTTCGCGGCGACGCCGGAAGGGCTGCTCATCGGCCGGCTCGTGAGCAGCGCGCTCGTGTTTTTGTTGATGCTGCATTTGACCGTAAAGTATATGGTGTGGCGCGTGCGCTTTGACGTGTTAAAGGAGCTGCTTGCCTACGCCGCCCCGCTCGTGCCGACTTCGCTCGCCTTTTGGGTGATCGCCAACGTCAGCACGTTTTTCATCCAACGGTTTGCGTCGTTGGAGGAAGTCGGGGTGTTTGGGGTTGCCTTGCGTCTCGCGACCGTGATCACGCTCATCACGAGCGGCGTGCAGATGGCGTGGCGTCCGTATTCGATGTCGATGAAAGACCGGCCGGAAAGCCGTGCGCTGTTTGCGAAAGTGTATATGGCGCTTTTGCTCATTGGAGCGTTTGGGTTGCTTTTGATCGCCACGGCGAGCCCGTGGCTTGTGGAAACCTTTTTCAAACCGGAATATCGCGATGCAGCGTCCTATATCCCGTTTTTATCGGCCGTCACGTTTTTGAACTTTTATTATCTGATTGTTTCCACCGGCTTGTTTTTGACAAAGGAAACCGGCTATATTTCACGGGTGTTCACGCTAGCGGCGCTTCTTCATCTTGCATTGAACGCCGTTTTGGTGCCGCTTTGGCTCAGCTGGGGGGCGGTCGCGGCCAGCCTCATGACGTATATGGTCGCTGTGGCTTTCATTTTTCGCAAAAGCCAGCAAGTGTATCCTGTGCCAGTGTCATGGAAAAAGATGGCTTTGGTTTTGGTCGGCACATTGCTCTCCCTCATCGTCATCGTCTACGTTCAGCAGGCGCCGCTTGCTGACGGCTGGGTGCTCGCTGGTTGGGGCCTGTTTGCCGCCACACTCTTTGCCAGCCGGGTTGATCGTGATTTGCGCCGTCCGGTGCGCACGATCGAGGATGAAAATGCGCAAAATACTTGATAACCGCTCATCTGATCTAGGAGGTGCTTCGGATGAAAATCGCCACCGTGTTAGGCGCCAGACCGCAGTTTATCAAGGCTGCCCCCGTCTCGCGCGTCTTGCGAAAACAATATACCGAAGTGCTGATCCATACCGGGCAGCACTATGACCCGAATATGTCGGCCATTTTTTTTGAGGAGTTGAACATTCCGACGCCTGACTACTATCTTGGGGTGGGTTCAGGCAGCCATGGAAAGCAAACGGGCGAAATGCTGATGAAAATTGAAGAAATTGTCATGCAGGAAAAACCGGATTATGTGCTCGTCTATGGCGATACGAACTCGACGCTCGCGGGCGCTCTTGTCGCAGCGAAGCTCCATATTCCCGTCATCCACGTCGAAGCCGGACTGCGCAGCTTCAACAAGCAGATGCCGGAAGAAATCAACCGCATCATGACCGATCATGTCTCCGAGCTCTTATTTTGTCCAACGGAGACGGCCGTGGAAAATTTACGAAAAGAAAATATTACGCGAAACGTCTGGAATGTCGGCGACGTCATGTATGACGCCATTTTGTACAACAAGGAGCTCGCACAGCGCCAATCGACGATTTTGGCTGATTTGTCGCTGGCGGAACAATCCTACTACTTGATCACCATTCACCGAGCGGAAAATACCGATGACCCCGACAAATTGAAAGCCATTTTGGCTGCTTTTCGGGATATTGACGGAACGAAAGTGTGGCCGATTCATCCTCGGACGCGGCATAAGCTTGAAGAGTACGGCTTGGACGCTTCGGCGATTCCAGGGCTTCGGCTGATCGATCCGGTCGGTTATTTGGACATGCTTCGGTTAGAGAGCGGCGCGAAAAAAATCATCACCGATTCAGGAGGCGTACAAAAGGAAGCGTATTTCCTTCGTGTGCCTTGCGTGACGGTGCGCGAACAAACCGAATGGGTGGAAACGCTCGAAGGCGGGGCGAACATCTTAACCGGCACGGACCGCGAGAAGATCGTCGCGGCGGTCCACAAGGAAGTCGCCCCTGTTTATGCGGACGTCTTTGGCGATGGGCATGCGGCGGAGAAAATCGTGGCGGCGATCGGACAGCGATAAGGGTGCGTCGGCATGTTGGACGTGTTGATTGGGTTGATTGTTCTTGTCGTCTCCACCTTGATGTTTCGCTATGCAGCGGGGACGCTTTCATGGACGGCGCCGAATCTCGTGTCGATTGTGTACTATTACTCGTTCCTTCTGTCAAGCTTCATCGGCGCGCTGCTGATCGCCTTGGGGATGGACGATTACTACATGATTCGCAAGCTGTTTCGGCCCGAGGAATACCGGCAGATTGGATTTGCTGTCGTATGCTTTGTCATGATCGTGTTCCCGCTGTCGATGGTGGTCGTTTCAAGGCTGTGCGGATTTGAAGCGAGGCAGGAGTTTCGCGCCTATTTGCAAAAGCCGCTTTCTCCGTTGGCTGGAGCGACGGGCAGCCAAGTGTTTTATGCGTTTTTGGCGCTGTCGCTCCTCAGTTTTGCCGCCATTGCGTATATGATTTGGAAAACGCCGACGATTCCGGTGTTTGCGCTCTTGACAGGGACGGATGAGAGCTTGGCTGCGTTGCGCATTGAGGCGTCGCGCCATTTTGCCGGAAACGTGCTCGTTCGCAATATTTTTGCCATTACGCTCACGCCGCTTTTGTCGTTTATCGCTTATTTGTTTGCCGAGCTGACGCACGAGTGGCGGTGGAAGCTGCTGTTTATCTGTCTGTTTGTCGGAGCGGTGTTCGTCAATGTGTATGATTTGGCCAAATCGCCGATTTTCTTTTATGTGATGATGTTTTTCCTCATTCGCATTTACATTGGAAAAACAAGGCTGTCGGCGGTGAAACTGGCGCTGTATGGGGGAGTGGGGGCGGCGGTGCTCGTCGGCATGTACATCGTCATTCAAGGGGTGCAAGATGCCACGACCTTTTTGTCTTACAACAAGGGCCCGATCGGCCGCATGATTTTGGCGCAAATCGCGCCGACGTTTCTTCATTTGAATTTGTTCGGCGAAGCGCTGCCATTTCTTTATGGAAAAAGCTTGCCCTCGATTTTAACAGGGTTGTTTGACGTCGAGAACGTCCGCTCCGCCCGCCTCGTGATGGCGCACGTGTTCCCAGAGCGGATTGAAGACGGGACAGGGGGAGTGTTGAACACCCTTTTTGTCGCTGAGGCGTATGCCAATTTCGGTTATGTGGGAATCGTCATCGGCACGCTGTATGTCGGTGTCGTGACGCAGCTGTTGTACATTGGGTTTCTACGGCTGCCAAAAAATCCTTTGTTTTTAAGTTTGTTCGTTTATTTTTCCATTAACATCCCCCGCACGCTCGTCGGTGGGTTCACCGATTTTTTGTTCAATCCGACCTGGGTGCTGCTCGTGGCGTTGTTTGGCGGAATGGCGTTGTGGCTGCGGGTGCAGGGGGATTTACGGGCATGGTTTGCAGCGAAAAGGCGAATCACGGATGAGGGATGAATGATGAAAACCGTATTGATTTATTACCCGTTTTCACTCGTCGCGGAACGAAACAGCGGGTCAAAGCTGCGGCCGTATGAAATGCATCAGGCGTTTTTGCGCTGGGGAGCGAAAGAGGGAGTGGACGTTCTTCTGATCGCCGGCACGTCAGCCGAGCGGGAGAAGCAATTTCAAGAGCTCCGCAGCCAAGGCAAGCTCGATGATGTCTGGTTTTGCTATATGGAAAACCAGACGATTCCGCTTTGGCTCACGGACCCAGGACACCGGCCGCAACGTCCGTTCGTCGACCGGGACGTTCTCCGCTACTTGAAAGCCCGCAACGTTCCGATCGGCGTCTTTTACCGCGACGTCTATTGGAAGTTTCCTGATTTGTATCCGCTCCGCGGTTGGAAAAAAGCGGCCATGCAAATGATGTACCGTTGGGAAGAACGGTTTTACGAGCGGTACTGCGATGTCATCTTTTTGCCGAGCCTCGAAATGGGAACATACGTCACGATCCGCCGCCCGATGGTCGATTTGCCGCCGGGTGGGAAGCAAAAGCCGTTTCAGCGGTTCGGGACGGCGAAACAGCCGCTGAATGCCATTTATGTTGGCGGCATCAACAATGCTGACTATGGGCTTTTGCTCCTGCTTGAGGCGATTCGCTTGGCAAACCGCCGCAAGCCGCTTGTTTCGCTCACCGTCGTCTGCCGAAAAGACGAGTACGAGCGGCAGCCGCTTGCGGTGAAAGAAGAGCTTGCCGCCTTGCAAGTGCGCGTCGAGCACGTCAGCGGCGAAGCGCTCGACCGTTTGTATGCGGAGATGGATTTCGCCTTCATCCCGCGGCGGCGGAGCGAGTACAATGATTTTTCCGTTCCCGTCAAGCTGGTTGACTATCTGTCGAGCGGCCTGCCGATTGTCGCCACCGCTTGCTCAGCGCAAAAGCGGTTGATTGAAGCGGATGGGTACGGCGTCATTTGCGACGACAACCCGTCGTCGATGGCAGAAGCGATCGCCAAGATGGCGGACATGCTCGAGGAGTGCCGCTTGCGCATTGCGCGGACGTTTATGGCGAAACATTCATGGGAAGCGAGAGTGGAAAAGGTGAAAGAAACGTTGGTGGGGGGCCTCCGATGAAAGTCGCCTTATTGGCTCCAAGCAAATCGATCCATACGCATAAGTGGGCCCGCTTTTACCAAACGCAAGGCATCGATGTGAAAGTCGTGACGTTTAAAGACCATTACGGGCCGGAGCAAGCGAAAGAAGTCGAGACAGTCGTGCTGCCGAAATGGCTGCCGGGGAAGTTGTCGTATTTTTCCACTGTCTTTTCATTAAAGCGGCTGCTCGCTTCGTTTCGACCAGATATTTTGCACGCCCATTATGCCTCCAGCTACGGGTTGATCGGGGCGCTTGCTTCGTATCATCCGTTTTACGTCTCCGTCTGGGGACGCGACGTGTATCAGTTTCCGAATGCCAATCGCTGGAACCGACGGATGCTTGAATATACATTGCAGCGAGCGGATGTCATTTGTTCGACAAGTCATGTGATGGCGAAAGAAACCGGAAAGTATACGGACAAACCGATCGAGGTGACGCCGTTTGGGGTGGATGTCGCCCGCTTCAAACCATTGCCGAAACAGCCGAAACGGACCGTGACGATCGGCACAGTGAAAGCTCTTTCGGACAAGTACGGGATCGCTGATTTGATTCGAGCGTTTGCCGTTGTGCACGAGCGGCATCCACAAACGGAGCTGTTGATCGTCGGCGATGGGCCGCAGCGAAGTGAATACGAGGAGCTGTGCGCCCGCCTCGGCATCCAATCCGTGACGACGTTTGTCGGCAAAGTTCCGAACGAACAAGTGCCACTGTACATCAATCAAATGGATATTTTCGCCGTGCCTTCGACTGAAGACAGCGAAAGTTTTGGCGTTGCCGCCGTCGAGGCGATGGCGTGCGGCGTTCCCGTTGTCGTCTCCAACGTCGGTGGATTGCCGGAAGTCGTCCGTGAGGGAACAACGGGGTTGATTGTGCCGAAAAACAGTCCGGAAAAGCTAGCGGAGGCGTTCGAACGGCTGTTGCTTGATGAGAGGCTGCGGCAACGAATGGGGGAAAACGGCGTCAACCATGTTCATGAACATTACGATTGGACGGAAAATGCGATGCGCATGATCCGATTGTATGAACAAACGTTGAAAGGCGGTGGAGGGAGTCGATGAGGAACAAAGCCGTCATATCAGCCGCCGCGGTTGGTGCTCGTTTGTTGCCGAAAGCGGCGGCTAGGACGCGAAGCCGGCGGCTTTCCGTTGGCAAGCTCGTGATGGCCGTTGGCTTACGGCAACGACTATACATCCAAGGACAGCGAAACGATGCCAGGGGGGCGTTGCCCTTTTTCCACGCCTCGTTTGCGCTCGCCTCTTGGCGCTCGAAATGGAACGTTCGTTTGCGATTTTGGGGGAAAGTGGTGTGGAGCGGACGATGAGGATCATTTACCTATGCCAACACTTCCCGCCGGAAACGGGCGCACCGCAAATTCGTGTGTATGAGGTGAGCAAAGAGCTGATCAAACGGGGGCATCAAGTGGAAGTGCTCACGGCATTCCCGCATCATCCGCACGGCGTCATCCCCAAGCCATACCGCGGCCTGTTTTATTTGTTCGAACAATGGGACGGCATTCCCGTTCATCGGACATGGATTTATCCGTCGCCAAAGGGGAGCTTTTGGAAGCGACTCGCTTCGTATTTTTCGTTTACGTTCAGCTCTTTTTATTCGCTGCTTGTGAAAGCGAAGCCGACGGATGTGATCATTTGCAATTCCCCGCCGTTGTTTTTAGGGATCACCGGGTACGTGGGCGCGAAGTTGAAACGGGCGAAGTTTGTCTTCAACGTCGCTGACATTTGGCCGGAATCGGCCGTTGAGCTCGGCATTTTGAAAAATCGGCTGTTCATCCGAATGGCGAGATGGCTCGAGCTGTTTTTATACCGGAAGGCTTGGAAAATCGCTGCCGCGACAGAAGGCATTCGCGATTATATGATTGAACAAGGAAAGGCGCCCGAGGATGTCTTTTTATTGCCGAACGGCGTCAACACGGATGTGTTTCGCCCGCTGCCGAAAAACAAAGAGTTGCTTGCGGAATTAGGGCTCGAAGGAAAAGTGGTGTTTACGTACGCCGGAACGATGGGATACGCCCAAGGGCTCGATTCGGTGCTGCGGGCGGCGGCCATCGTCAAAGCAAAAGATGAACGGGCGCATTTCCTGTTTGTCGGCGATGGCCAAGAGCGAGAAAAGCTGATGGCGTTAAAAGAAGAGCTCGGCCTTGACAATGTGACGTTTTACGGATCCGTTCCGGTTGAGAAGATGCCGGAGATTTTCTCGATCACCGATTACAGCATCGTTTCGCTGCGCAACATCGACTTGTTTAAAGGAGCAAGGCCGTCGAAAATTTTCCCGGCGATCGCCACCGGAACCCCGGTGCTGTATTGCGGCGAAGGGGAGAGCGCCGAGATTTTAGAAACATACCATTGCGGAAAAATCGCTCCTCCAGAAAATCCCGAACAGATCGCTGCCGCGGTTCTCGAGCTGCTTTGCCTTCCGAGCGAGGAATACGAAAAGATGGCGGAAAATGGGCGCAAGTTGGCGGTGGAGCAATACTCATGGATTCGCATTGTCGACGATTTGCTTCACGCCCTTGGCGATGAAACAAAACGTGAATCCGTCAGATGGACAGAAAAATAGAAAAAGAAGAAAGGGCGTTCCGCTCACAAAGAAGGACGCCCTTTTTTGTTCCCGCGTGATGCCGAGGTGGAGAGCAAAATCCCGTATGACATCATGGACTCTGTCGCTAGAACGAGACTTCAGCACCGGGGAAGTAGTGTTCTAAAATTTGCTCTGCCGTCCATCCGCGCTCGGCGAATGCTTTTGCTCCGTATTGGCTCATGCCGACCCGGTGCCCCCAGCCTTTTCCCGTGACGGTGATCGAGCTAACCCCTGACGGCGAGGCGGAAAGCGGCATGATGCCATCCGTTGTTTGCACCTTGATTCCTTCGACGCCGACGAGCGAAACGGTTCCGCTCCCTGTTTGGACGGAGTAAGATGACAAGGAAGAGGTGGCGATGTTGCCGCTGGCCGTTTGAATCGACACGGATGGGCCGCTTTTTTGCACTTGAATGTCAAACCAGTTGGACGGCAAGATGCCGTAAAATTGATTGCCGTCTAGCGGGAACAGTTTGCGGATGATCGTTTCATTGCCTTTCACCGTTTTTTCGCCTGCCGAGGTTTCAATCGTGACGGCCCCCACTTCTCCGTTCGAGCCGGTTTTGGCGATCGAGACGTCGTATAAAACAACCGATGGATCGGTGAACCCGAACGAACGCAACAGCACAGCTGGGGAGAAGATGAATGACCATCGGCTGTACGGCGATGATTCATACGGGTCATCGACGCTCGCCAAATATGGGTAGGCGGTTTGCGACGAGTTCCAGACGTCGCTTACATTGGCGGTTCTGCCGCCACTTGTCGAGTGGTAATACGTTTCAATGACACTGCCATTATATTTCAGATACCATCCTCTTGTCGCATCCACTGCCTCGTTCGATCGGGGAGATTCTCCATCATATCCTTTATACGTCTGTGTGTTTGGATTGGTCGTCAAACTTGTTTTATGTTTATAGGCATAGTTTCGGGCTGCAATGGCTTGCGCCTTCAGCGCCTCAAGCGGCCAAGAGGCAGGCATCTCGCTCGGCACGACTCCTTTTAAATAATCTTCCATATCTAAAATATTGACAACATACAAGGCGCTGTTTTGCAGGCGAATGTCGACGCTTCCCCGATACCGCGTTTGGTTCACCTTGACAAGGGACAACGGCGCCGCGCCGATTGTTTCTTGAATAGTAAATCCGGTGCTTGAAAAATCCGTCTTTCCATTGTACGTGACAAACACGGTCGAAGAGGAAGACCGAAATGTCAGATTTGTCCCGCTTGGCAGCGGGGTGATCGTCAACGTCTCTTTATTGACGATTTGATAGTTTCCTTCGACGGCGGCTGTCACCGATGTCCCTTTATATAAAAGGACTTGCACGGGATTGTTGTACGTTTTCACCCCATCGGCGTTCGAGGCGGAAGGAGAGACGATGAGCCAAAACAGGCCGACGGCCAACCACGCTAGTTTTTTCACCGTCTACTTCACCTCACCAAATTCAGCGGCCATCCAACCCCGACGCCCATCAGACAGTTGCACGTTGTACCATTTCTCCCCTTTGCTGTTGGTAAACGGCTGAATATAGACCATCTCTGTCCCTTTTGGAACGGTCGCAATAATCGGATAAGAAGTCGTCGCTCCTTTTCGAATATTGACCGCGGCCGTGGCGATGACGTGCTTGGTGCTGTCGCTGCTGACGGCGGATGTCGAGACATCGCCGGAATAAATCCAACCTTTCAACGATGAGGGGAGGATGATGTTGTACCACAATCCTTGGGAAGTAAGGTACGCCCCGACCACTTGCAGTGAAGCCCCTTTCTGTTTATAAGTGATGACGCGGTATCTCGTTGCCGCTCCGCTGCGGACGGCCGCATTGTTTTTCGCTACATAGACGACAGAAGGCAAAGAAGGCGAAGCGGGTTTGCTGGCAAGTTGTTGTTGAAGTTGTTGAATTTGTTGTTGCTGGGCGGCCAGTTGTGCTTTCAGGTTGGCAATGTCGTTTTTCATCGGGTTGAGCTGGGAAGTCACCCAGTCGACGCTCGCTAACACGACTTCTTCTGATGCTTTCATCGCCGATGGCGTAAACAAGAGGGCGCCTGCCGTCATTCCGACCGCCAGGCTGGCAGCAACGGCCCATTTGGCTTTTCGTTTCATCATGTTCATCTCCCCCGTTTTTGGATATGGAAAGAAAGGAGAATAATAGCTTTCCTAAAAGGCCGGTGAAAAACAACGGATTCGCTCGGTTCATGAGGAATCGCAAGGAATGAAAACGCGATGCTGCCATGTTTCTCAGTTTGACGAACTCCGTCGTAAAGCTTTGCAATCCGTTGCATTACCGGCCTTCTCATGCTATTATTCTCCGAACGCGAACAAACTAGAATTGGCTGAAATACTCTTCCAGTCCTTCGCGAATGCCGACGGCCGCTTTTTGGCGGAACGCTTTCGTTTTGAGCTGCGCCTCTTCATTTGGATTGGAGATGAAGGCGAGCTCAACGAGAATGCTCGGCAGCTCGTTTTTCCGGTTGACGTAAAAGTTTTGCGTTTTATGGCCGCGGTCATATGTTCCGAGCTGTTGGACAAGATGTTTTTGCACGATGGCGGCCAACTGCTCGCTTTTTGGCCCATTGAAGTTGCTCGATACGTTGTAGTACGTTGTCGTTCCGCGAGATGTCCGCGAGTATGAGTCGGCGTGAATGCTGATAAAGGCGTCGTAGTCGGAACTGTTGGCGATCCATGTCCGTTCAGACAGCTCCAAAAAGATGTCGGTGCTTCGCGTCAATTTCACGATCGCTCCGGCCCGCTCCAATTCTTCTTTTAGCAATAAGGCGGTGTCGAGAGTAATATCTTTTTCCCGCGTGCCGCCAGGGCCGATCGCCCCGGTGTCGTGCGCCCCATGCCCTGCGTCAATGATGATTTTTTTGCCCTTGAGTCCGGTCTCGAGAATTTTCAGCGCCAATCGGTCGCTGTAATGGCGAAGGGTGAACGTGTACCCCGGTTCAAAGGTGATGAGCAGGCTGCTGCCGGTCCATTCCACGGTTTGTATGCCTGGAATATCGGTCGACGGGACTTCAGCGTAGGAAAACGAGCCGGTGATTTTCAGACGATTGCCCGGCAACAACGAATAGGAGACGTGGAAATTAGACGTTTTTTTCCACGTCAAATAGGCATTGTCGTTGATGGTCGAAAACGTCGGTTCCACGAGACTATTTAAGGCGACGGTAGAGGTGCTTGATTCCTCCACCCATCCGCGGACGCCATTGGATGTTTCGACATTCAGCCATCCATGATATTCGTAAAGGACAGCAAGCCGCTCATTCGCTGCCAACGCCTTCAACGATTGATAGTTCGAAGATGCACCTCGGCGCAGCGGAGTGCCCGCCTGTTTGACGTATACGTAGGATGGGGCTTTTACTTCAAACACCGGCATCCATCCCGTTTTCCCCGATGCAGAGGTGACTTGCACCCAGTCGAACGGAGATGCTTCTGTCGTCTTCAAAACCGTGACCGTTCGGTTTTTCGCAATCCGCTCGATGACGGCGGCGCTCGACGAAGGTTCGGCAAACAGCGCCGCATTAGCGGTTGTCACCTGCTTTTGCATCCCCTGGCTGGCTGGTGGGGAAAGGTAGGATTTGGTTACGACCGTCTCGTGCACCCAGCCGAGCGTTTTTCCATTGAGGAGCACTTTGTACCAAAGCGCTCCCGACGCATCTTTGGCGCTTGACAGGCTGTTCAGTTTGGTTCCTTTTTTCAGTTGGGTGACGACTTTTGCTTTTAAAGATGGAGCTTGCCGCACATTGGCGACCGAAACGCTGACCGTCAGCGGCTGGCCTGAGACGCTGGACGTATCCGAGACACCGCTTGGAACCGACATGGTTGATGACATCGTCAACACTTTTTCCGACACCCATCCCCGGACATGTCCGAGATCAACGCGGCACCAAAGTTCCTGACCATTTGTGACGAACAAATCGATCACTTTGACAGATTGACCGCGTGACACTGTGGCGACGGCGCGGTAATGGACGCTCGCCCCGCGGCGAACCGGGGAGGACTGCACAACGTTCATGAATGTCGGCAAAAGTGTCAGAAGCTGTTTGGGTATGTAGATCTGTTCCGTTTTCACCCATCCTTTGACTCCCGCCCACTCCACACACACATACTGTTCCCCGAGCGAATTGGTGAACTCGGCAATGATGGAGACGACATCGCCGTTAGACAGTGTTTTGACGACCGGATAGTAAGGGGATGCCCCCTTGCGCATCGCGATGTCGTTGGCGGCGATCACCGCACGCTTTCCGACGAGCATGGAAGGCGGTTGGTTAGAAAAGCTGTCCGCGCGCGTCCAGCCGGTGACGCCTCCGTACTCGATGCGGTACCACGTTTCACCATAGGCATTTTGAAACTCATCTATGACTTTCACTTGTTGGCCAGCGGAAATGGATTCGACGATTTGATAGGAATCCGTCGCTCCTCTCCTCAGCAAAGCGTTATGCTCCGCGACCATGAGTGTCGGTGAGGATGAGGACGGACTTCCATCGGCGGCCAAGGCGGCCGACGGCCACAGCGGGCAAGTCGCCAACAAGACGGAAAGAAGTGTTTTTTTCAAGGATTCGATCCCCCCTTTTTTCTCAAGTTTGCGTTTTCTATACTATCATAGCGAATTTTGCCGTTTTATCCAACCCGAATTCAGTCCTATTATGAGAAAAAATGAAAAGTTTTGTTGAAAAAGAGAAAAAAAAACAGAGGACATGAAAAGTTGTGTTCTTTCATCATCATTGCGGCATGATATACGCTGTAAATGGAAAAAGGCGCCCCATTGCTTTTGGGAGCACCTTCTTTGTGATCGTTAATTTTGGTTTTGTGTGGATGGTGAATTGCTGCGCGTGAGGGAGGCGTTGGACGTCTCGAGCGCTTGCCGCAGCGTTTTATTGATTGAGCTGACCGATTGCTCGTCGGGGATGTAGTAGTACACGCCGTTGATTGTTTCGTCGTATCCTTTCAAATGCAAATTTTTTACATCCGCGTTTTTCATTTTTTGATAGACATAGATGAACGATAACAAATCGGCCGGAGGGATGTTCGTCCGCACGTGATCCCCTAAATCGGCGATGATGTCATCCAGCTTCGGCAGCGAGGTGATGGATGTGCTTTTGTCAATAATGGCACGGATGACTTGTTTCTGCCGTTCATTCCGCCCAAGATCGCCGCGAGGGTCCGATTTTCTCATGCGCACATAGGCGAGCGCTTCATTGCCGTTCAACTCTTGTTTGCCTTTATGGAACGTATGCCATTTGAGGGAGCCGGTCAGTTGGGCTTTGAATGTGAACGGAACATCCACCGTGACGCCGCCTAAGGAATCGACAATTTTCTGGAACCCGTCAAAATCGGTTGTCACGTAATAGTCAATCGGTACATCGATCAGCTCATTGACGGCTGCAATCGTCGATTGAATGCCGCCGTAGCTGTAGGAATGGGTGATTTTGTCTTTCCGCCCTTCGCTCGGGATGTAAACGCGCGTGTCGCGCGGAATGCTCAACAAATACACTTTGTTCGTCTTCGGATTGACGGTCAAAAGCATGACGACATCAGACCGCCCCTCCTCGTCGTGGTACTGGTTTTCCACTCCGACTAACAGAACGGTAAATGGGTCTTTGCGCATCTCAATGTTTCTTGCCGGCTTGCCTGATGGATCAAGCGCTTGATAAATTTTGCTTGACGCCTGTTTCGTCTCGGAGTAAATATTGTAGCCAAAGGCGCCGACACCCCCGAGCAAAAGAAGAAACACGAGCAAAAATAATCGGCGGAGCCGTTTTTTTTTCTTTCGCTTTTTCACCGTTTTTCTTGTATGATTCATCGTTTAACCCTTCTTTCCTTTCCAGTTTCGTTTTAGGAAGACGGAAGCAACCGTTCGGCATACTCCATCGCTCCCGCCTGAATGTCCGCCCTTCCGTTTGTCAGTTCGGTCATCCACTCGCCGAACGAAGACTGGCTGTCCTCGGGAACGAGAACATCAAACGTGACGCGGTCGGCATATTGGATATTTTTAATAGTATATACGGAAGAGCGCAGCTCATTTTCCACCTTCCCAAGCCACGAATAGTCAATCGTCACCTGCATGACGCGCATGAGCCGGCGTTCGACGATGCCTGCGGCGTTCAGGCCTTCTGAGACGGCGCGGCTGTATGCACGCACCAAGCCGCCCGCACCGAGCTTGATGCCGCCGAAGTAGCGGGTGACGACGGCGACGGTGTCTTTCAATCCTTTTTTCTTCAGCACTTCAAGCATCGGCACCCCTGCGGTGCCGCTCGGCTCACCGTCATCGTTCGCTTTTTGGATTTGGTCATGCTCCCCAATCAAATAGGCGGAGCAGTTGTGGGTGGCATCCCAATGCTTCTTCTTGATCTGTTGAATAAAGGCGATAGCCTCTTCTTCCGTTTCCGCGCGGTTGACATAGCAGATAAACCGTGATTTTTCAATTACGATTTCGTGTTCACCGTATCCTTTAACCGTGTAATATTTTTGTAACAAAACGAAACACCTCAACGATCAACATCGTGCAAACGGTTTATTTGTTTATTTTTGCAAGAACGGCTAGCGCTCTACTCTCATTATGGTAAACTAAAAATAGAGCATGCTTTTATTATTATAAATCGACAACTTTTTTCCTTCAAACAAATTTTGCTGGCGCCCATGCGCACCGCTTGGCAGCGCTGTTGGAGGTTGGCAAATGGCTAAGGCAAAACAGTGGGACGTAAAGCAGTTAGATCGGATTGTCGAAAAAATGATCGACACCGTTCAACATAGCAAAGACGAAATTTTCCGCATCGGGGAGCAGTCGCGTCAAGAGCACGACCATTTGCTTCGTGAACTCGAGGAGGTGAAGCGGCTGACCGTGCAGGCGATCGAAGAAGCGGACCGGCTCGAAATGGAGGCGCGCCGGGCGCGCCGCCGCCTGTCGGAAGTGAGCCAAAACTTTTCGACCCACTCGGAGCAAGATATTCGCGAGGCGTATGAAGCGGCGCACGAGCTGCATATGAAGCTGACGATGGTGCGCGAGCGGGAGAAACAGCTGCGGCTGCGCCGTGATGAACTTGAGCGGAGATTGGCGAGCCTTGCGCAAATTACAGAACGCGCCGATTATTTAGTCGGGCAAATTACGGTCGTGCTCCACTACTTAAACAGCGATTTCCGCCAGGTCAGCGAGCTCGTTGAAGGAGCGAAGCAAAAGCAGGAATTTGGGCTGAAAATCATCGAAGCCCAGGAAGAAGAGCGGCGGCGGCTGTCGCGGGAAATCCATGACGGCCCGGCGCAGCTGCTTGCGCATGTCCTGCTTCGATCGGATCTCGTCGAAAAGGTGATCAAAGAGCGAGGGACAGAGGCGGCGATCGCCGAGATTCGTGATTTTCGCAAAATGGTGCGTTCGGCTTTGTCCGAAGTGCGCCGCATCATTTACGATTTGCGGCCGATGGCGCTTGATGATTTAGGATTGGTTCCGACGCTAAAAAAATACTTGCAAACGACCGAAGAATATAATAACGGAGTCCACATTTCCTTTGTACATATCGGCGAAGAAATTCGGCTGCCGTCGCGGATGGAGGCGGCCGTGTTTCGCCTTGTCCAAGAATCGGTGCAAAATGCCTTAAAGCATGCCGAAGCGCGCCACATCGACGTCAAAATGGAAGTGACGTGCCGCCATCTGCTTGTCAGTGTCAAAGACGATGGCAAAGGATTTGATCCATTGGTCAAAAAAGAAAATGCGTTCGGCTTGATTGGCATGCGGGAGCGGGTGGAGCTGCTCGGCGGCACGCTCGACATCCGCTCAAAGATTGGCAGCGGAACGACCGTGTTCATTCGCGTTCCGCTCGACCGTTCGACTGACGAAACGAACAAGGAGGAGAGGAAACGATGAAAACACGCATCGCGATTATCGACGATCACCAGCTGTTTCGCGAGGGCATCAAGCGCATTTTGGAATTTGAGGGCGATTTTGAAGTCGTGGCGGAAGGAAGCGACGGAAGCGAAGTGCTTTCGATCGTCGAAACATACCGCCCCGATTTGGTGCTGATGGACATCAATATGCCGGACATCAACGGCGTGGAGGCGACGAAACAGCTGATCGAAGCTTACCCTGATACGAAAGTCGTCGTGCTGTCGATCCATGACGATGAACACTATGTGATGCACGCTTTGCAGACGGGGGCGACGGGGTATTTGCTGAAGGAGATGGATGCCGATACGCTCATTGAGGCGGTGAGAATCGTCGCGGAAGGCGGATCGTATTTGCATCCGAAAGTGACGCACAACTTGATTCGCGAATACCGCCGCTTGACGTCGGAAAAAGGCGGCGTGGCGGTCAAACAAGAAGTGCGTCGTCCGCTGCATTTATTGACGCGGCGAGAGTGCGAAGTGCTGCAGCTGTTGGCCGACGGCAAAAGCAACCGCGCCATCGGCGAAGCGCTGTACATTAGCGAAAAAACAGTGAAAAACCACGTCAGCAGCATCTTGCAAAAGTTAAACGTCAATGACCGGACGCAAGCCGTTGTGGTCGCGATCAAAAACGGCTGGGTGGAGGTGCGCTGAACGGAACGGGGGCTCTCGCCAGTCTTTGCAGCGGTGCGTTGACGATCGAAGCGGCTTCCTGTGGCATCGATGCGCCGTTTGACGGCGAAGGAGCGGCTTGGGCAAAGCGTTGCATGAGGATCAACGATGTTCCGCTTCACGGCCTGCCCGCGTTCTTTGTCTCCTCATGCATCGAGCGGTGGTGGACAACGAGTCTTTTTGGTATAATGGCAGAAAAGGCTGAATCAGGAAGGAATGGCGCCTGTGAAAATTGCGATTGTCACCGATAGCACGGCTTATTTGCCGAAAGACGTGCGCGAGCGGCTCGGCATCCGGATGATTCCGCTCAGCGTCATTTTTGGGGACGAAACATATCGTGAAGAGATCGATATGACGGCGGATGAATTTTTTGTCAAAATCAAGCAGAGTCCTAAGCTGCCGACGACATCGCAGCCCTCAGTCGGCGAATTTGTCGACTTGTTCACTGCCATTCGTGAGGAAGGGTACGACGCTGTCATCAGCATCCACCTCTCAAGCGGCATCAGCGGCACGTATCAAGGCGCGGTGACGGCGGGAACAATGGTCGATGGTCTGCGCGTTTACGCCTATGATTCGGAAATCAGCTGCATGGCGCAAGGGTTTTACGCCATCGAAGCCGCCGAGATGGCGAAGGCGGGGAAAATGCCGGAGGAGATTCTCGCCCGTCTTGATGAGATGAAGCGGACGTTGCGCGCCTACTTTATGGTCGACGACTTGTCCCACCTGCAGCGCGGCGGACGGCTCACTGGCGCGCAGGCGTTCATCGGCGGCCTCTTGCAAATCAAGCCGCTCCTTCGCTTTGAAAACAAAGTGATCGTGCCGTTTGAAAAAATCCGCACGCGCAAAAAGGCGGTGCAACGCATCGAGGAGCTGTTTGACGAAGATGCGGACAAAGGCGTTCCGCTCAAAGCCGCTATCATCCATGCCAACCAGCCCGATGAAGCGAGCCGTTGGCGCGATGAGCTGGCCGCCCGCTATCCGCACGTCGAATTTTCGATCAGCTATTTTGGCCCCGTCATCGCCACGCACGTCGGCGAAGGGGCGCTCGGGCTGACGTGGTATCAGCCATAAGTCGAGGCCGCAAAGCGCCGCCTTGAGGCGCTGCAGCCGAGCACAAGGCGGAACGGTGTGCCCCGCCTTGTGCGGCGGCGAATTTGTTTTACATTCGTTTTCTCACCTCCTTATGAAACGGACCGGAGATGCGGTACTGGCCGAACTTGTCGAACCGTTTTCCTTTCCTGAAAAATTTGTCGCTATTTCCCCGGGAATGTTGTCGAAATACGTTGTCGATCAACTCCGTGACTGTTCTGTGAATCTTCGCTGGCGTCAAGTTTTGCTGCATCCATTTCTTTTGAAGACCGATATGTCGTGAAAAAGACGGTCAAACCACATCCTTATTCCATTTGGAAAGGCCTTTTCACCTCCACTTTCTTTTTTGATCGAATGTTGCCGTTTTGTGCATGGCGTCTGTTTTTTATTACCAACCTTCTAAAGAATGCCGTGAGATCGCTCTTTCTGTCCCTTTATGCGTTTCAAGCCTCTCAACTTGGGGAGAGGGTGTTTTCCAAGGCGTTTTTGCCGCGTCACCCGCTCTGTTAGGATCTCAGAGACATGCTTTTCCTGAATGACAAAAGGAGTGATGCTCATTGTACATCCCCCCATCAACCGCTGCTTCGCCGCTTGTCGTCTGGCTCAATGGCCAGCGCCTACCCCGAGAGCAGCTGCCGTTTCCCGATGGAGAAGTCGCTGCCGCCATCCAGACCGGTTCGCTATGCGAACAGCCCGGGCTCATCAACACAGCGCGCGGCTGGCGCTGCGTCCGTTGCGGAAACGACGATCGTCGTCTGTTCGCCTCGTTTCCGTGCGCCCGCTGCGGGGCAGATTGCGCGTATTGCCGCAAGTGTCTCGTGATGGGGCGCATCAGCTCCTGCACCCGCCTTGTGCACGTGACGATGCCGCTTCCGTCCGAGCTGCACGAAGCGCCGCTTTCCTGGGACGGGGAACTGTCCGCCGCTCAGGCGGAGGCTGCCCAGGCAGTCCGCCAGGCGGTGCTGGACCGAAGCGAACTGCTCGTTTGGGCCGTATGTGGGGCAGGGAAAACCGAGATGTTGTTTCCTGCCATCGCTGCCGCCTTGGAGGAAGGTTGGCGAGTTGGCCTCGCCACGCCTAGAGTGGACGTTGTCCGCGAGCTTGCTCCCCGCTTTCGCCAGGCGTTTCCTCGCGTTCCGCTCGCCGTTTGGCATGGAGGAAGCGAAGAGCGCGGGCGGATCGCTTCCTTGGTCCTCTCCACCACCCACCAGTTGCTGCGAGCCTACCGCGCATTTGACGTTATGATCGTGGATGAAGTCGATGCCTTTCCATATTCTGCTGAGCCGATGCTCGAATACGCCGTCAGTCAAGCGCGGAAAGAACGATCAAGCCTCATCTATCTCACCGCCACTCCCTCCCGCGCTTGGCAACGTGACATTGCGCGTGGCAAACGGAACGCCGTCGTCATCCCCGCCCGCTACCACGGCCGTCCGCTTCCCGTCCCCGTGCTTGAATGGTGCGGCAATTGGCGCAAGCAGCTCGAGCGCGGCCGCTTGCCCGAAAACGTCCTTGCGTGGGTTCGCCATCGTTTGGAACAGAGAAAGCAGGCGTTTTTGTTCGTTCCTCATATCGATGAGCTTGAAGCGGTCACCCGCCTCTTGCAACGGGTCGATCCCCGCATCGTCGGCGTCCACGCCGAAGCCCCGGATCGCGCCGATCATGTGCAGGCGTTTCGCGACGGGCGCGTTCCGCTGCTTGTGACGACGACGATCCTTGAACGGGGAGTGACGGTACCGAACATCGATGTCGCCGTTCTCGGTGCCGAAGACCGCATCTTTACGGAAAGCGCTCTCGTGCAAATCGCCGGCCGCGTCGGCCGCCACACCGCGTTTCCGGATGGCGACGTCCGCTTTTTCCATCACGGAAAAACGAACGAGATGGTACGGGCGCGTCGCCACATTGTCCGCATGAATGAGACAGCAAAGAAAAGGGGGTTGCTGCATCGATGAACTGCCTCCTTTGCCATTCTCCGTACAATCCGATCACGAGCTGGCGCCAGCTGTTTCTTCTTGAAGACCCAGACGTCCTTTGCCCGCGCTGCCGCGGTGCGTTTGTGCTTATTGACGGCCGCCTTTGCGAGATGTGCGGCCGCCCGCTTGAGGAGGCGGCGCCATCCGTGTGCCCCGACTGCCTTCGGTGGCAGGAAGATGAACAATGGGGGAGGGCGCTCGTGAAAAACCGATCCGTCTATGTATACAATGACTGGATGAAAGACGTCGTCGCCTTATGGAAGTTCCGCGGCGACTATGTCATCGTCGAGGCATTCCGCCGTCCGTTTGTCCACGCGTTTTTCCGCCATTTCGGCCGCGATTGGTGCATCGTTCCGATCCCGCTGAGCCCCGAACGGCTGTATGAGCGCGGCTTCAACCAAGCGGAAGCGCTCGCCCGCCTGCTTCCATCCCTGTATTTCCCTTGGCTGGCCCGTAAACATTCCGAAAAGCAATCGAAAAAATCGCGCCGCGAGCGGCTCGAGACCGACAACCCATTTTTCCTTGCCGATCATCCCCCGCTTGACGGAAAACGAATCGTGCTGATCGACGACATTTACACAACGGGCATCACCATCCGCCACGCCGCCCTTGTTTTGCTTGAAGCGGGGGCGGCCGAGGTGGGGGCGTTGACGCTCATTCGCGCGTAACAGTGTAAACATGGGAAGCCTACGTACCGATATAAACAGTAGGAGAACAAAGAGCGAGGAAGAATGATGATGCGTATCCATCACGATCAACGATCCAATGAGATCGCCGCACCGGCTGTTTCATTGCAGCCGGGGAGCGTGCAGATGGCGGTAATGAAAGAAAGGTTCAACGATCAAGAGGCCGTGGTCGCCATCGGCCAACAGGATGTACGCGTCCACTTTGTGGATGGCGTCCCAAGCGACCGTTCGTTTATGGTGCGGCTTGTGAAGCAAGAAGGTGGAACTTGGATGGCGCAAGCGGTGCCACTATCGTCTATAGGGCGGTTTCTG
The DNA here is from genome assembly GCF_001414205.1 of Geobacillus sp. Sah69. NCBI lineage: Bacteria > Bacillati > Bacillota > Bacilli > Caryophanales > Anoxybacillaceae > Geobacillus > Geobacillus sp. Sah69. The sequence continues at coordinate 30,057 of NZ_LLKS01000027.1, forward strand.
CCATCTTCGTTGGACGATGGAATCGATTCATGGCTGTCGGCCCGTGGCATTCGCCTGACCGAAAAGGAAAAAGAAGCCGTTCGTCGTTTTTGGGAGACGGAAGGCGGCTCGATAAAGAAAAAACAGGAAACCTTCGCTGCTTTGGCGGCGAAACAGCTCGAGGTGACCGAGACGCATTTGCGCCTAGCGCATGAAGCGCTCCATGGCCCGCCGCTCGGAGACCTGTTGGCGCCGTTGTTGACGAAAACGGAACCGGAAGAAACCCATGAAGCAAAAGCGGCGCCTGTTCGTGAACAAACGGAGCGATTGGAAGGTTCGCGCGCGTATGCGGCTGCATCGGAGCTGGTTCTTCCGACGGCAGAGGCTCGGACGTTTGTCATGACGGCAGTGACAGAAAAAATAAGGCAATTGGTCCACGATTTTCGCGTTTGGCAGCGTGATATGGCCCGTCAGCTTGAACGATTTGCGCATGCCGCTGCCCAACAGTCGACAGAGCGAGCCGCGCCGCTTGTTGAGTCGCTCATTCATTCACTCGACCGCATGCTGTTGCACGGGGAATGGTTGTTGTTTACTGACATGAAAACGGAAACGAAGTTGCTTGAGGCGGGGGCGAAATTGGCAGAAGCGAAACGCGGCCTTGCGGAAGGAAAGACGGACGAAGCGGCCAAGACGGCGCGTGAAGTGAAAGCGTTGTTGGAGTCGCTCCGCTTTCAGCCATCTGAACAAAAAGTACAGCGGTTTTTCATGGAATCGGAAGCGTGGCAGGGCACGAAGCCGCACGAGCAGCTGTCGCGCCTTCTGAAACATGTGGACCAAGCGCCCAACGATGGCGCATTATCGGCGAGAGGAGTCTTTGAATCGCTGCGTCGCCTCGGCTTTTTCCATGAGCAAGAAGCGGCCCGTGCACTCTTGAGTGGAGAGCGATTACAGCCGGTCGAGAATTTGAAGGCGATGCTGCTGTCATGGGTTGAGGAAGGAACGGCTCCTGCGCAGGCGGAACGGCTGCTCATGAATCTTACCGGCCAACAGTTGCTCAACAAATTTACTGTTGACAGCCACACCCAAACTATGTTGTACCAGTGGCCACTCTCGCTTCATGGTGAGATGGCGACCGTGCATGTGCACGTCAACGCTCGCAGCGGTGGCGGCCAACTTGATTGGCAAAACTGCCGCCTCTACTTTTTGTTGGACACGAATCAAGGCAAAGTCGGCATTTCCTTGCAGGCGATCGAACGGCAGCTGTCCGTAACGGTGGAAACAGAATACGAGCGGTTGGCGGCGGTGTTGCAGTCATATGCGGCGACAGTCAAAGATCATTTGGAACAGATCGGTTATCGAGTGCAACGCCTCATTTTCCAACCGATGGACACCCAAGACGAGGAGCGGGCGGCGACAGACAGAGTGAAGACGGAAAACGAAACGAGCCAGTGGGAGTGGACGATATGAACAGACACCGTTACGCCCCTGCTTTCAAATCATATGAGCAACATCTTGGCCGACAGCCGCGGCAGCTCGCTGATGAGGTGGCCGACAAGGCGGGGCGGGCGGGCATTCCGCTGCCCCATGACCGGGAGTTGCTGAGACAGCTGGTCGATCCGGTGCCGCGCGTCCCGCCGCAGCTTTACGCGGTGATCGGGGAAGTTTTAAAATGGATTCAGAAGCTTGATGAACAAGGCGGTAGGAGCGAAGAAGATGGAGATCAATAAAATTGCTAACACCCCATCGGTTCCAATCGGCAAAAAAGCGGCGGCTTCTTTTTCGCCATCCGTGTCATTTGCCGAGCTGACCGCCAAGGAGCAGGAAAAGCTGCGAAACGAGCGGCTGAGGCAGCTGGCGGATGAAATCGAACAGCAAGGAAAAAAACTGGCCAAGTTGCGGACGGTTGACGATTTGCGGCGGTATAAACAGCTCGTCAGACAATTGCTCGATGAAGCGGTGAACCATGGCTTGAAACTGACGGAGCAGTATGGGTTCCATTGGAGCGGCCGTTCCCGCGTCTATCATATCGTCAAAACGATCGACCAAAAGCTGCTGGACGTCACAAACGCGGTGCTCGAGCAAGAACGGCCGAGGATTGATTTGCTGCAGACGTTGGGGGAAATTCAAGGGTTGATCGTCAATTTGTATACGTAATGGGCACATTGGGAGGGGAGAATGATGAACTTAGAAAATTGCCCGGTTTGCGGCCGTCTGTTTGTCCGCTCGCCGTTTCGCGATATTTGCCCGTCTTGTCATGAAGAAGAACGGCAATTTCAAACCGTGGTCCAATTTTTGCGGCGCCGGGAAAACCGGTTGGCGACGATGGAGCAAATTGTCGATGCGACAGGGGTGCCTGAGACGCTGCTGGTCAAATTCATCAAAAGCGGCCGCTTAACGTTGGCGCAGCTGCCGAATTTAGGATATCCGTGCGACCGTTGCGGCAAGCTGATCCGCGAAGGCAGAATGTGCGCTGACTGTTCAAAAGATTTGCAAAGGCAGCTGGAAATGGCGAAAAAAGAAGAAGAACAGAAGAAAAAACAAGTGTTTCGCACATATTACACCGACAAAGAGCGAAATGGCCGCTAAACAAATGAACGGATTGACCGATAATAGTAGTAAGGCAACAACGGGCGGAACGGATAGGAGGAATCGCAGTGAGAATCGATAACCGGTTTTTGATTGGCGTTCATCCCTACCGTCAGTACTCGGGCATCCCACAAGGAAAAACAGGGCAACCCGGGCGGCGGGATCGCGTCGAAATTTCTGAGGAGGCAAAAGAGCTGCAGCAACGCTCCACTTGGGCCGCCGAGCGGGAAGAGAAAGTGCGCCGGTTGAAGGAACAAATCGACAACAGAACGTATGAGATCGATGCCCGCGCCATTGCGGAGAAACTATACAAGTTCTATAAGGGCGATGGCCAATGAACACAAGGGTAGAAAATCGCCGAACCGATGATGAACAGCGTGCGCCAGCGCTGCAGCTGATGGCGCTCCTTGACCGGCACTTGACGCTGCACCGGCATTTGCTTCAATTGGCCTATCAAAAAACGGACGTATTAAAACGAGGCGATATGGACGGATTAATGCAGCTGATCCAAAAAGAACAAACTGCTATCGCCGCCATCCAGCAGCTCGAGCGCGAGCGGGCACAACTCGTCGCCGCATGGTCCGATGGCGGGCATCCGCTGACATTGGCCGATTGCTTGCCGAAAATGGACGAGGAGGAGCGGCAAAAAGCCGAACAGTTGGCTAGCGAGTTGCTCGACGTGATCAACGAGCTCCAGGCAGTCAACGAGCTGAATGGGCAGCTCATCCGCCAGTCGCTGCAATGGGTGACGCTGATGTTGGACCAATTGATGCCGCAGCCGCCCAACGTGAACTATACCGCGCCAAACCAATCAACGAGACAATATGGACATGGACGAAGCCGTTCACTCTTTGATTCCAAAGCATAGCAGCACAAATCACCGACGGAAAATAAGGAGAGATCGATCCATCCAACAGCCGTCAAAACGAAACAGAGCCGCTAGGCAGAAAACAGCGGACAATCATTAGAAGATGAAAAGGAGGGGCACGATGGGATCAACATTTCACGGGCTGGAAGTCGCCAAGCGCGGCATGGCCGTGCAGCAAATGGCGCTGTACACGACCAGCCATAACATTGCCAACGCCAATACGCTCGGCTATTCCCGTCAGCGTGTCAATTTTGTCCAAAGCGAGCCGTACCCGCCGGCGTCCCTCAACCGCCCGCAAATTCCGGGACAGATGGGGACGGGGGTCGAGGCGGGGTCGATTGAGCGGGTGCGCGACCGCTTTTTTGACTGGCAATACCGCGGCGAGAACAACAAGCTCGGCTATTGGCAAGCCCAAGCCGATGCATTAAAAAAAATGGAGGACATTATGAACGAACCGTCCGACAGCGGTTTATCCAAAACCATGGATCAATTTTGGCAGGCGCTCCAGGATTTAAGTGCAAACCCAGAAAATACAGGGGCCCGCTCGGTCGTGCGCCAGCGCGGACTGGCGGTGGTCGAGACGTTTCATTATTTGGCCGATTCGTTAACCTCTATTCAAAACGATCTCGCCAATGAAATTCAAGTGACCGTCAAATCGATCAACTCGATCGCGGAACAGCTGTATAAAATCAACCAACAAATCGCCGAAGTCGAACTGCACGGCTACTTGCCGAACGATTTGTACGATGAGCGCGACCGACTGCTCGATGAACTGTCTGCGCTCGTCAAAATCGAAGTCGAGCCGAAGCCAAGCGGCGGCAATGCGCTGAAAACGGCGGAGGGGTCTTATGATGTATATATTTTTGATGGCAACGGCCAGCGTCAGCTGCTGGTCAATGGCAACCAAGGATACCAGACGCTGTCCGTATCGCCGAGCGCCAGCTCCTCCCCGGAGATGCCGACCGGTCCGCTTACCGGACTTTCGCTTGGAGGCTCTTCCATCCCGTTTGTCGCCTCCGGCAAGTTGAAAGGGTTGATCGAGGCCTACGGATATGATGACGGAAGCGGTGTCAAAGGCATTTATCCCGATATGTTGAAAAAGCTCGATACGCTCGCGTATTCGTTCGCCAAACGGTTTAACGAAGTGCACCAAACAGGGTATACGCTCAGCCCGAGCAACCCGGGAGGGCTGTTTTTCAGCGATTTGACGCAAGTGGACGGGGCAGCGAAAGCGATCCAATTGTCATCCAATATTGATGATTTAAACAATATCGCCGCTTCATTAGCGCCGAACGAACCGGGGAACGGCTTAAACGCCATTCGTCTCGCCAATGTCAAAAACAGCAATTTTGCCAACCTGCAAAATCCGGCGCCGTCGGTCTCGTATCCGATCACAGCGGGCACGCTGCAGGCGTATTACGAAAGCATGATCGGCCAGCTGGCGGTCGACACCCAACAGGCGAACCGCCTCGTCAACAACTCCGAAGTGCTCCGCCAGTCGGTGGAGGAAAGGCAGCAGTCCGTCAGCGGGGTGTCGCTCGATGAAGAAATGACGAACATGATTCGGTTTCAGCACGCCTACAACGCGGCGGCGCGCACGATTACAACGATTGATGAAATGCTCGATAAAATCATTAACGGCATGGGAATTGTCGGAAGGTAGGTGAGCGATGATGCGCGTCACGCAATCGATGTTGACGCAAAATATGCTGCGCAACTTGAGCCAAAGCTATGAACGGCTCGGCAAAATTCAAGACCAGCTGTCCACCGGCAAAAAAATTGCCCGCCCGTCTGACGACCCGGTCGTGGCCATCAAAGGGATGGCGTACCGGACGAACTTAACTGAGGTGGAACAGTTTAAACGCAATTTCTCCGAAGCCCATAACTGGATCGATGCGTCCGACTCGGCGCTTAACGAAGCGACGCAAGTGCTCCAGCGCATTCGCGAGCTCGTCGTCCAGGCAAGCAACGATACGTATGAGCAATCGCAGCGTGAGCATATCGCGAAAGAGATCGATGAGCTAAAAAACCATTTAGTGTCCATTGCCAACACACAAATTGCGGGCAAATACATTTTCAATGGCACGGATACCCTTCGACCGCCGGTCAACTTGGACGCCCCAGTGAACAAAGTGTCGACGAACACAGAACAAGTGAAAATCGAGCTGTTAAAAGGCATCCAGCTCCCGGTCAACGTCAATCCGACGCGCGTCTTTACGTACAGCGCGACTCCAGGACAAGGGCTGTTCAGCGATTTAGAAGCGCTTGTGAATGACTTGGAAGCTGGCAAGAGCGGCCAAGAGCTGAACGGTTATTTATCCTATATTGACAAGCACATCGACAACGTCTTGGCCGAGCGTGCCGAGCTTGGCGCGCGAAGCAACCGCCTTGAGCTGATGGAAGCGCGTGTCGATGAACAGGAAGTGATCGCCCAACAAATTTTGTCGGACAATGAAGACGCCGATATCGAACGGGTCATTACCGATTTGAAAACACAGGAAAGTGTGCACCGCGCCGCCCTTGGCGTCGGCGCCCGCATCATTCAGCCGACGCTGCTCGACTTTTTGCGCTAAGCGGATAAGGGGGAGATGACGATGCAGCTGCCGCAGATCCGCTTGCAGTCAACGATGGCGAAAATCGCCATCGAAACCGTTCCGGCGAAACTAGAAATCCAACAGCCGCCTGCCGAGTTGGAAATCGAGCAATCTCCGGCCCGACTCACGATCCGTACGACGCCGTCCAAGCTAACGATCGATCAGACAAAAGCGTGGGAAGACATGAACTTAGAACATATCTTCCGCCGCATCGAAAAGTTTGCTGAACAAGGATACAACGATTGGCTTGACGGGCTGGCCCGCGTCTCTCGCCAAGGCGACGAGCTCATGCGCATTGAGGACGGCGGCAACCCGATCGCCGAGCAGGCGAAAGAAAACAGCGAAACTCCGATGTACGAATTCAACATCGGCTGGGTGCCGTCCCCGTTCAGCGTTCACATATCCTATACTCCGGCGGATGTGGATATTCGCTTTGAGGCACGCAAACCGGTCATCCGCGCCCGCACGCATCCACCGGTCATTCGCTACATGCCGGGCGAGGTGGCGATCCGCCTCGCCCAGCGTCCGTCGCTTCACATTGACGTCGTCATTTGAGGAACATAAGGAGGAGCAAGCATTGAACATCGACACGAAATACCACGGAACGGTGGCGGTGAAGGACGAAGACATCATCCGCTTCCCCCACGGCCTGCCCGGATTTGCGGACGAGAAGCGGTTCGTCCTTTTGCCGCTTGCCGACACGCCGTTTGTCATCTTGCAGTCGGTCAAGACCCCCGCGCTTGGGTTTGTGCTGATTGAGCCGTTTTCGTACTTTCCGGCGTACGAATTTGAACTGGATGAAGGGACGGTCGAACAACTTAACATCGAAAGCGAACGCGACGTCGCCGTGTACGTCATCTTGACGGTTGCTGACCCGTTCGACAACACGACCGCGAACTTGCAGGCGCCCGTGGTCATCAACGCCCGAAAACGAATCGGCAAGCAAGTGATCTTATCGAACACCCCGTACAAAACGAAACATCGCCTCTTCCCGGAAAAAGCGGCGACGTAAAGGAGGCGGGCGAACCATGCTTGTTTTAACGCGCAAACTCAAAGAAGCGATCCAAATCGGCGATGACATCGAAATCACCGTCCTCGCCATCCAAGGCGATCAAGTAAAGCTTGGCATCAACGCGCCCAAACACATCGACGTTCATCGCAAAGAAGTGTACCTCGCCATCCAAGCGGAAAACAACGCCGCCTCCGAAGCGCCCGAAGCGTCGCTCGCCGCATTGACCGCCAAACTGAAACAATGGAAACAACGATAACCCGAAGCGCCCAAACGGCGCTTTTTTCGCTCCATCGAAAAAAATTAAATTTCCCTATTAAACTTCCAAAAAACGCGCCGATATAAAAAGTGAGCGCGGTTTGCGGCGAAAGGCGGCCGACTTTCGCCCTAGCCCCGCCGTTCCACAAGGACGTGGAAAACATCATTTCAAGGAGGAAGAGAACATGAGAATCAACCACAACATTGCAGCTCTTAACACGTATCGCCAATTAACTATTGGTAATGCAAACGCTGCGAAAAACATGGAAAAACTCTCTTCTGGTCTTCGCATTAACCGCGCTGGTGACGATGCGGCAGGTCTTGCGATTTCGGAGAAAATGCGCGGGCAAATTCGTGGGTTGGAGCAAGCGTCACGCAACGCACAGGACGGAATCTCGCTCATCCAGACAGCAGAAGGGGCTTTAAATGAAGTTCATTCTATTCTTCAACGTATGCGTGAATTGGCTGTTCAAGCTGCGAATGACACGAATACAGGTACTGACCGTGACGAGATTCAAAAAGAAATTAATCAATTAACTTCTGAAATTAATCGTATCGGTAATACAACTGAGTTCAATACTCAAAAATTATTAGACGGAACAAGAGCCACAAGAACTACTACTCCTTTATCTACAGCTACAGGGGCAACATCGAATGGTGGTACTGGTGCAGCATCTGCAGAGACAACATCGAATGGTGGTACTGGTGCAGCATCTGCAGAGACAACATCGAATGGTGGTACTGGTGCAGCATCTGCAGGAAATAGCATTGCTACTCCTGTTACGGGTGTAACTACAACAATGGGTGGAATAACTTTACAAATTGGTGCGAACCAAAGCCAAAGCTTAACAATTGACATTCAGGACATGCGTGCTAGGGCACTTGGTATCACAGGAACAGCTGGTACTTCAGGGTTTACTGCTACAAACACTGTCACTGATGGTACAAACAACGCTACTGTGGAAGCTGCACTTGATGTATCGAATGCAGCGAATGCATCTGCTGCCATCACAAGGATTCAAATTGCAATCGATAGAGTATCTGCAGAGCGTTCAAAGCTAGGTGCTTATCAAAATCGTTTAGAACATACTATTAATAATCTCGGCACCTCTGCAGAAAACCTACAAGCCGCAGAATCCCGCATCCGCGACGTTGATTATGCCTTAGCTGCCTAAGCAGCGACAGGCACAGTCGTCCTAGCTGGAAACGGCTAGGATCATCACCGGGTGAATTGCTGGGAAGCCCTGAGAGCCTTTGGCGCCACAACGGAGCTGGAAACGGCAGACGTGAGGGCGGAAAAAGCCGAAGGATTGGGCAATCAGCAGCCAAGCTCCTGTCCCGAAAGGGTGGAGAAGGTTCAACGACTAGGGCATACCGCCTACGGCTTGTGCTATGGCGATGAAGCCCGTAGGGTGAAGAGGATTTCCATCGTCCTCGCTCATCCGAAGAGCCCGGCCCCTAACAGGTGAAGCTGAGGGTGAAGATGTAGTCTTGTCCCGCACCGAAAGGGCGGGTGGCACGATGGCCAAAGAAATGATGGAATTCACGAAAAACAACATCTTGGCTCAAGCAGCGCAAGCGATGTTGGCTCAATCAAACCAACTGCCGCAGGCTGTGTTGCAGTTGCTTCGGTAGTCCGGTTTGAAGGGCGTCTTAGCTGGAAACGGCTAAGAGGATCACTGGGTGAATTGCTGGGAAGCCCTGAGAGCCTTTGGCGCCACAACGGAGCTGGAAACGGCAGACGTGAGGGCGGAAAAAGCCGAAGGATTGGGCAATCAGCAGCCAAGCTCCTGTGGCGAAAGCCTGGAGAAGGTTCAACGACTAGGGCATACCACCTACGGCGAGTGCTATGGTGATGAAGCCCGTAGGGGAGGCCGATGCCGAACCGAAGCGCCCAGCCCCTAACAGGTGAAGCTGAGGGTGAAGAGGTAGTCTACACAACGTTCGAAAGACGTTGAGGCATGGCAAGCCAACCAACAACCGCAAGGAGTATTGCAATTGCTTCGTTAATACGAGAAAACATACCGAGGGACATTTGGTTTCCTCGGTATTTCTTTTGTTAGGATGGTAAGACAAAAAATTTTAAAAGTATATGGAACGTATGTTTGTATATGTGCTATAATCGAAGGGGGTGATTCAAGTGACGGATACAAATGAATATCGGACAATTCCTTGTTACGAATTGGAGCAATTCCCGATTATAGGTGTGTACAAAGAATTGCTAGCTGGAAAGAGAAAGGCGCTTCCGGCAGGGACATGGGAAAAGGACGAAAATGTCATTATCTTGGTACGCTATGTGTTAGAAGTACAACTTGGTTTATCAAGGGAACAAATTCCAAAGATAAATAAAAAGATTATTGGAGAACAAAAACTTTGGGGAGTTTTGAATCGGTTTAAATCTCCCCGTCGGCTCATTGAGTTTGTTTACCCTAACCAATATAATGAATTCGACTTCTATCGTGTTCCGGTTGATTATTGGGGTAATGTGGAGAATATACGTAAACGCCTAGAGTGGTATTTAGAGAAAGAGGGAATCAAGATTGAGGAGATCCCTCAAAAAGTAAATCGCTATGTTCTTGTCGAATGGGGGTTTTCCAATCCTTTAAAGCGGTACGGTTATTCTCCATTTCGCCTTATGAACGCCCTATACCCCGGCCGTTTTAAAGAAACGGATTTTAAAAAAATTCCTCAAGGTTATGCAACAAACCGCGAATTTTTGAGAGAGCAGTTTATGGACATGCTTCGTAAGGAAAAGATTCAGTTCGAAGACGTGCCGAAGAAAGTGACGCAGCAAATGCTCATCAAGCATCGTTTTAGTGCAGCTTTAAAACATCACCGCAATTCGCCTCTAGAGTTTATACAATATCTTTTCCCCAACCAATTTTCACTCGATGATTTTCACACAAAACCAAACGGCTACTGGAAAGATATCAAGAATGTCAGACAGGCCATTATTGATTTGATTGAAAGGGAGGGAGTAGCCGAGCAGGATGTCCCGCGCTTTATGACGAAACAGCGGCTGATGGCGGAAGGGCTGACTGGTCTGTTACATGAATATCACGGTTCGCCGATTGAGATTATAGAGGCGGTGTTTCCGGGGAAGTATGATGTGACAGAGTTTCAGCGTGTGCCGAACCAACATTGGCATTCGCCGCAAAACCGGGTGCAGGCGCTGCGGACGTTTTGTGCCAAGCGGGGGATCGGCCGCGAGGAGTTGCCGAGGTTAAACCGGGCGTATTTTCGCAAGCATTTTCCACGGTTTATCAGCATGGTCGATCGTCATTACGACAGCAAATTTTACCGTTGGATTATGGAATCATTCCCCGAATATACATTTCAGCCTGAGGAATTTAATTTGCTAGTTGGGATTGACGGGCAATTGTGTGATTCAAAAGAAGAACTAGAAATCCATAACTTTTTGATTCGCGAGGTCGTTGATGGGAAAGTGGAAAGAGAAGGATGTCGTTTTGTGAACCAAGAATATGACGAAGTATATATCCCTGACTGGGTGATTGAACAAAACGGCAGAAAGTGGATTGTCGAATATTTCGGACTATATGGTTCGACGCGTTACAAGTGGTATACGGAGAAGGCGGACCGAAAAATGCAGTTTTACCATTCGCTCGCCGATTATACGTTGATTGTGATCATGCCTGATGATTTTCGGGAAAAAGGGTTTCAAAGAATTGTGTCCCTTTTGATTAGTAATGGGATACAGATTAATGTTCATTGTTCTCTGGAACGATGATTTTTAAGGCATTAAGAGGTTAAAAATGATAAAATGAAGCAAAAAGTTGAAGAGATTATGTACCAATGTCATTGCCATAAACCGATAGCTGTCCGGCCGCATTGGTACTACTGAAGGAGGTGACGCAATGATCATCCTAAAACAAGGCAATCTCTTGGAAGATGAAGCAGAAGCTTTGGTGAACACGGTCAATTGTGTCGGCGTGATGGGGAAAGGAATTGCACTGCAATTTAAGCAAGCTTATCCAGAAATGTTTTCGGAGTATGAAAAGGCTTGCCGCCGTAAGGAAGTGCAGCCAGGCAAAATGCATGTCGTTTCCACTAAATCGTTATTGAACCCAAAATATATTATTAATTTTCCTACAAAACGCCATTGGAAAAATAAATCCCGGATGGAAGATATTGAACTAGGGTTGGCAGATTTGATAAAGGTGGTTAAGGAGCTTAATATAAAATCGATTGCGCTTCCGCCGCTTGGCTGTGGAAATGGTGGGCTTAGATGGGATGAAGTACGTCCTAAAATTGAAGCGGCTTTTGAGCATTTAAAAGAGGTGGAAGTGCATTTGTATGAGCCTGCAGGGAGCCCTAACCCTGATCAAATCAAAATACGTACAAAACCTCCAAAGATGACAAGATCTCGAGCGTTATTGCTAATGTTAATGAATGATTATTCCATTCCGGGGTATAAGTTGTCATTGCTGGAAATTCAGAAGTTGGCTTATTTTCTTCAGGTTGTCGGCGAACCGATGAGATTGCGATTTGAGAAAGGAAAATACGGTCCATACGCGGACAACTTGAATCATGTTTTACTGCGTTTGGACGGTCATTTTATTCGAGGTTTTGGCGACCGCAACCCGGATGCAGAAATTTATTTACTACCGAATGTGGTACAAGAAGCTGAACAGTATTTGCAGGGGGATTCCGAGGCTGACGAACATTTAGAAAAAGTGCGGAATGTCATTCAAGGGTTTGAAACTCCATATGGGCTGGAATTGCTTTCAACTGTACATTGGGTTGTGAAAGAAAATCCGGATATAAAAGACGATATTCATTCCATTATTAAAGAAATTCATAATTGGAACGAACGAAAGCGGAAGATATTTAAAGAAACGCATATCACAAAAGTTTGGCAACATTTGAAAGGAATAGGGATGCTTAATTAATAAAAAATGCTTGTTAGATTAAGCCTTGCTCGTTCGGGGAGTGAGGCTTTTATTATCAGTGTAAACCTTAATTAGATTCTTATCCCAATCAAATAAAGATACGTCCAGACCTTTTAAAGATGACAAAATCGAATGTGATATTATGCAATATTTGTAATTTTTTATATTTGGCGGCTAATGGGTAGATGAGTCAGAAAATAACGATGAAACAAACGATATACGAAACATTTTCTGTAAATTGTATTCAGATGGTAGCAAGGACATGAAAATTTACTTATTACTGTGGATATTAGTCAAAAATTTTTGCTCGATATCGAATAGGGTCCCGATTGAAAAAGCAGAGGACAAGCAAACTCCCTTAGTATAGTTTGTTTCTATCGATATGATGTTAGACGTTGGCATTAAATTGTACTCATACTGCTTGCCACGCTTAAATTTTAAAAATATTGCTTTATATATGTAAGGTGATTAGTGATAAAATGTAATAAAAAGAGATGGAGGCAAACAAATGAAATGGTCAGAGTTACGTAAGCAATATCCAAATCAATTTGTGTTGGTGGAGGCTATTTCGGCTTGTTCACAAAATGGCAAACGTATCATTAAGGAAATGGCAGTGATCGATCGGTATCATAGTGTGTCTGATGCATGGAATGGTTATAAACAGCAGCACAAAACTTTTCCGGAGAAAGAATTATATATTTTTCACACAAGTAAGGAGCAAATAGAGGTAGAAGAACAATATTTTATAGGGATTCGGTGTAAACTAGCACATTATTTCAGAATCCCTTTTTCAAATTATTTCAGGCGGATTCGGAAATAATGTGCAAAATTTTTGCGGATTGTTCCGGATTTTGCACATTCTTTCGGAACGTTTGCACGCTCTTTCAGATGAAGATTTCCAGCGCGCCTGATGGACCTATGGAAAAGAGAAAGCACAAAAGAGGCCGATTCGGCCCCTTTCGTGCTAATACCCCATTTCCTCTGCGGCCATGCGCACCATTTCTTCGTCAATGGCGTCCTTTTTCAGCTGATACCCGTATAACAGGCACGTCGTGGCCAACGTGTTGATCACCCGAGGCCATCCCCGCGACTGCAGGGCAATCGCCTCTAACGCCGATGGGGTGAAGATCGGATGCTTCGCCCCGGCC
>NZ_LLKS01000028.1:0-22303 GCF_001414205.1 Geobacillus sp. Sah69
CGAAGACATCTTGCGTTACTATGCTCAGCGTTGGACGATCGAGTGCTTTTTCCGGCAGGCGAAAGATCAACTGAAGCTGGATGGATACCGCGTTCGCCACATTCGGGCGGTGAAACGGTATTGGGCGGTGGTGCTGCTCTCCTGCGTGTACAGCATCGCCGAATCCCGCCAAAACCTCTCCACCGGGCTGGAGCTTCTTCGGTCGCGGAAAGGCCACAGCGTCGTCGAGTTCATTTATGACGCTGCAAAGCAAGATATTCCCATTGATGTGATCAAAAAACAGCTCCGTATCGCGTAAGGGGTACCCTGTTTGTCTCTCTAACCATGGAAATTATTGTAATGAAAAATGCTCATCTACAGTAATTTATTCAATTATCACGAGTGTTGATTATCCAAAATTAGACATACGCCTTCCATAAATTTGGGCATACTCAAACAAAGCAGCGGCCATCCCGGATTTCCAATCGAGAGGAAGCTGCCCAGAGAAAAAACGGCGAACGAACGAAATGAAGGAAAGAGAGACGTTCGTCTGTTTTTTGGTTTGATCATACAGCCATCGCAACAGCACATACGCGATGAATGCCGCAAACAGTTGGTTGTATACCGCATTTTCCGTCGTGCCAAACAAGGTCGGGACATTCAGATATTGCTTCACCCAACGGAAAAAGATCTCAACAGTCCAACGTTGTTGGTACATGTCGGCAATGGTTTCCGCAGACGCATGGAAGAGGTTCGTCACGACCCGAATGTCGCGGCCATTCGCATCTCGAAAGATCACCACCCGGTGACGCTTGGTGGAGCGGCATTGTTTCGTCCCCAACTGGCACGTGAAGTCGGCTTGAACCGATGAGGATGTGCTGGAAAGGCGTTTCAAGCTTTTTTTCTGATGAAGTTCGATGTTGTCCTTCATYCGAATGACAAAGAGCTGATGCTGCTCCACAAATCGATCGAGGCGTTCGATTTTGAMATACGCCCGGTCTTCCACSAGCACTTGTTGAGCGTTCGTCAACTGTTCTCCCACTGGGCCATCGTGACGCAGTCCGGTCGTTTCCACCACGTCTGCCGGCAGCGAGGATTCCGGCGAATACGCGACGTGCAGCTTCACTCCGGCGCGTTCGCCGTGATACGGMGCCCATGGGAGGCGGTTTTTCCCGACCGTGACGGTCGTCGAATCCACCACCCGAAGCGGTTTGGGAAACMGAAGCGAAYGGCGGGTTTGGCGRTTGCACTTGGAAATGATCAACGCCAACAAGCGTTTCATGATGTCATAGGGAACTTCTTTCGCTTTCTTGGATACAGTTGAATAATGGAATCGCGGCAATCCATACAGAGGCCCCACATCGGCTCCGTGGCGAAAGCTTTTCCATTGATGCATGGCGGCCAGCAGGAAGAAGTGAATCAACTCGCGCAACGTAAAGGTTCGAGACGAATCACGATACCCAACCGCTTCGGCAATCAGTTGAATCTCTTCATCCGAAACAAGTTTTTGCATCAAATTCGGGAGTGTGGTATGCTTGTTCATAGAGAGCACCTCCTGGGTTTGTTTGTGTCGTTACTCACATTCTACAGGAAAGGTGCTCTTTTTTCTATACCCTTTGGATTTTATTGGATAATCAACACGCCTGTTTTGGCTTGTCCTTATTTATTATTTTAGTAACGATATTGTCTATTGTTTTTAAGAAATTTTTGGAATTATACCAGTTAGTCTCCAACCGCGCCAACAGAGATCACCTCACCGGCCTATACAACCACGGTTTTTTCAAGGAAGCGCTCAAGGAGCAGTTTTCCGACTGCAAGCTGTTGAAACAGCCGTTGACCTTGGCATTTCTGGATTTGGACGATTTTAAAAAATACAATGACCGGAACGGGCATTTGCAAGGAGATCGTTTGTTGACTTTTTTCGGGAAACTGCTGCAAAAAGCAGTCGAAGGGACGAACTTCACGGTCGCCCGCTATGGCGGCGAAGAGTTTGCCATTTTAATGCCCAACACGACGAAAGAAGACGCGTACGCGTTTTTAAACCGGTTGCGCAAAGAAGTGAACGATACATATTTTGAAGGCGTCGAGCATATTCCGTATCGTTGCCTGTCGTTTTCGTGCGGCATCGCCGAGATGGAAAAAGATATGTACGAAAGCGAGGAATTGATCCATCGCGCCGATCAAGCGCTGTATTACGCCAAGGCGCAAGGGAAAAATAACGTGCAGCTGTATGATAAGCACAATATGTGCTTGGATGAGATTAAGTTTAAGCAAGATTTGGAAGCGCTCGAGCAGCAAGTGAAATTTTTTCTTTCCAAAGATGTCTATACATACCGCCATAGCAAACGGGTGTTTAAATATGCGTTGGAGTTTGGCAGTCGTCTTGATGAGTTGACCGACCATGAACGGCAGACGCTCATTTTAGGGGCGCTCATCCATGACATTGGCAAAATTGAAGTGCCCCGGGATATTTTAAATAAGTCCGGAAAATTGGAAAAGCATGAATGGGAGATCATCCAAAAGCACGTGGCGTGGGGGCGCGAGATTGTAGCGGCGGAGAAGCGATTCGATGAGTTGCTTCCGCTTGTCGAGCTGCATCACGAACGATATGATGGGAAAGGGTATCCGTACGGGCTGAAGGGGGAAGAAATCCCGAAATTGGCCCGCATTTTGTGTATTATCGACTCATTTGACGCCATGACGACCGAGCGGCCGTACCAGCCGACGAAAACGTTTGAAGAGGCGCTTGAGGAAATCGAGCGTTGCGCTGGGACGCAGTTTGATCCCGTGTATGCGGCGAAGTTTGTCGCGTTTGTGCGCGAGCATTATTTGCCGCTTGCCGAGATGGAGCAACTGAATTAAGCGACAGAAGGCACTTGCCGGTGGCAAGTGTTTTTTGTTTTTTACCGTTTTGCCACGCTTTTGTCAAATAATGTTCACTGATCTTGGAAATGAAGTGATTTTTTGCACAGGGGAGGTCAAGGGCGGGTGGCTATAATGGTAAACGAATTTCTCACTGTAGAAGGAGGAGGGGCATGAAACAAACGGTCGTCATTTTTCTCATTAGCGCTTTGATCGGTTTGGCTGGCGGTTATTCGTATTTTCAGTTGGGAGGAACGAAAGGAGAGACGAATGCGACGCAGGCAGGAAAACAAGAGACGGCTCAATCGTCCCAACCATCAGCTTCGACAGAGGATGGGAAGGGGGCGGGCAAGACAACAAACGCTAGTACGCAGGACGGGACTATCCTGCAACAAAAAGGTTGTCTCTCTTGCCACTCTGTTTCCAAGCTTAACTTGCAAGGAGGGACGACCGGTCCGGATTTATCGAACGCTTATCGAGAAGTCGAGGGCAAACACGGCAAGCCGATTGAAGAGTTTTTAAAAGCGCCGACGTCTGCGGTGATGTCTGGGGTGATCAAATCGAATCCGCTGACAGATGAGGAGCGGGCCGAAATTATTGCTCTCTTAAAAGAAGCATCCGAAAAGTAAGAAACGATGGGAGGAACGAGAGTGAAGAAAAAAGTGATTTCCGCGTTGTCAGGGTTGGCAGTTGGAGTGTTGGCGTCAACTGTCTTTTTCGGCAATTTTTCCACTCCTGATACCGTTTCGACTGCATCGACCAAAACCGATGCGGAAAAAGTGTACGTTCCGTTTGGTGAAAAAGATGAATATTACTTGTTCGCCTCTGGTGGCCACTCGGGGCAAATGTTTATTTACGGGGTGCCGTCGATGCGGCGCATTCGCACGGTTCCTGTCTTTTCGCCCGATCCGGCGACCGGCTACGGCTGGGATACCCATTCGAAAAAAATGCTTGGCGGCTATACGTGGGGCGATTTGCATCATCCGGCTTTCTCGGAAACGAATGGAGAATATGACGGCAAGTATATGTTTGCGACCGATGTGGCGAACAGCCGGGTGGCAGTGATGGATTTGAAAACGTTTACAGTCAAAGACATGATCAAAGTCCCCAATACGAGCGGTCCGCACTGTGCCGCGTTTGTGACGGAGAATACCGAATACTTATTTTTGCCGACCCGATTTTCCGTTCCGCTCGGCCATCAGTACGCCTCGCTTGATGAGTATAGCGAAAAATACCGCGGTGTGATGAGTGCGGTCACGTTCGATGAAAAGGCGCAAAAGCTACACATTGCCTATCAAGTTGCGTTGCCGCCGTGGTCGTACGATTTGTCCGATGCCGGGAAAAAAATCTCAAAAGATTGGGCCGTGCTGACAACGTACAATACGGAAGAAGCGACAACAAACTTGGAAATCAACGCGTCTCAAGAAGACCGCGACTTTATCGTGCTGTTTAACTGGAAAGAGCTTGAGAACATGGTGAAAGCGGGGAAATATGACAATGTCGGCGGTCAAAAAATGATCTTTCCGGAAAAGCATAAAGGGGGCATTTATTTAGTGCCGGTCGCCAAATCGCCACATGGCGTCGACGTTACCCCAGACGGGAAATATTTCATCGCCTCCGGGAAGCTCGCCCCGTTGTTGACGGTATTTTCGTTTGAAAAGGCGTTTCAGGCGATTGAAAAGAAAGAGTTTGCCGGCGAGCGGAACGGCATCCCGATTTTGAAATACGAATCGGTGATGGAGCGGGAAGTCAATCCGGAAAACGCGCTTGGGCCGCTGCATACGCAGTTTGATGACAAAGGCATGGCGTATACGACGATGTTTATTTCGTCTGAAATTGTGAAATGGAATCCGGAAACCGGCGAAGTGCTTGACCGCGTTCCGGTTCAATATTCGCCAGGGCATGCCGTCGCGGCGGAAGGGGATACCGTATCTCCGGACGGCAAATATTTAGTGTCGCTCAACAAGTTGTCGAAAGACAGCTATTTATCGGTCGGGCCGTCCCACCCGGAATCGATGCAGCTCATTGACATTAGCGGTGACAAAATGAAAGTGATCCAATCGTCGCCGGTCGATCCGGAACCGCACTATGGGCAAATGATCAAGGCCGATAAAATTAAAACGATTGAAGTGTACCCGAAAGATAACAACAATCCAGACGCTGTGTACAACCAAAAAGACGCCCGCATCGTCCGGAAAGGAAATGAGGTGCACGTCTACGGCATCGCAATGCGTTCGAAGTTTATTTTTGATGCCAATGCGAAGCGGCCGGACGTCATTGAAGTGAATGAAGGAGATAAAGTTGTCATCCACCTGACGAACCTTGACTTTGATGAGGACATTACCCATGGTTTTGCCATCAACCAGTATAACTTGAATATGGAAATTCAGCCGGGACAAACGAACACGATCGAGTTTACCGCCAATAAGCCGGGAACGTACCCGTTGTATTGCACGAACTTCTGTTCAGCGCTGCACCAAGAAATGACCGGGTATTTGTTGGTAAAGCCGAAACAATAAACCGAGGG
Source organism: Geobacillus sp. Sah69 (assembly GCF_001414205.1). Taxonomy (NCBI): domain Bacteria; kingdom Bacillati; phylum Bacillota; class Bacilli; order Caryophanales; family Anoxybacillaceae; genus Geobacillus; species Geobacillus sp. Sah69. The sequence continues at coordinate 5,369 of NZ_LLKS01000028.1, forward strand.
GGCGGACGCGCCCCCCCTGACTAACAAAAGAGGTGTGAAGAAAATGGCTGCAGCGAAACTGTCTCCGTTGTCTGCCGTCTTTGTCGGCGCGGCCGGAGGATTGCTGCTTTTGTCTTTAGCGTTTCCTTGGTGGGGGATGGATTTCATCGCTCCGCAATATCCGGAAGGATTAGAGATTATCGTTTATCCGAATCGGCTTGAAGGGGATATCGACATTATTAACGGACTCAATCACTATATCGGCATGAAGCCGTTTAGTGAAGAGAGCTTTCCGGAACTTGGCTATTTGTCCTACATCGTGATCGCTATGGCCATAGCGGCATTCATCATCGCGTTCACGAGAAGCAAAAGAGGGTTGTACGTGTTCATCGCCGCCTTTCTCATTGGCGGGGCGCTCGGTCTTTACGATATTCATCGCTGGCTCGCTGACTTTGGAACGAATTTAAACGATAACGCCCCGATCGATATCGATCCGTTTGTGCCGCCGATTTTCGGAGAAAACCGGATCGCCAACTTTACGACGTTCAGCTATTTTGCGACCGGTGCGTATCTCGTCGGTGCCGCGTTCGTTTGCCTGCTCGTTCCGCTATGGAAGGAGAGAAAAACATGAAGCGATGGCTGCTCATTTCCTTGTTCATTTTTTTCTTTTTCGATGTTCCGAAAGAAGCGGCTGCCGGCCAGACGCTGCAGCAACTGATTGACGCTGCTCCGGCTCACGGCACGATTCGCCTAACAGGCCAAACGTACATTGGCGATATTGTCATCGACAAACCGCTGACCATCATCGGCACAAAAGGCACGGTCATTCAAGGAAGCGGGCGCGGCAATGTGATTTCGATCAAAGCGCCGCATGTCACCATTACACATGTGACCGTCACGAACAGCGGAAAAAGCCGGAGCACGCAAGAGGAATACGCCGGCATCAAAGTTTATTCCGATTATAATACGCTAGAACACATAACGGTAAAACAATCGTTTCATGGCATTTACTTGAGTCAGGCGCATCACAACCGGATTGCCAACGTACGGGTGATCGGCGAACAAAACGGAGAAATCGCCGGACAAGGAAATGGGCTGCACATTTATTATTCTAATTTTAATGAGCTTGAACATAACACCATTATCGGAACGAGAGATGGCATCTTTTTTGACTACGCCAATCATAACGTCGCCAAAGGAAATGAAGTGTCTCACACCCGTTACGGGCTTCACTACATGTATTCGGATGATAACGCGTTTGATGACAATACGTTTATGCTTAATAACGGCGGGGCGGCGATCATGAACTCGAACCGGATTGTCCTGAAAAACAACCGCTTTTTCTTCAACAAAGGAATGCGCTCGTTTGGGTTGTTGCTGCAGATGGCAAATGACAACCGGATCATTGGCAATACGTTTTATCAAAACGAGCGGGGATTGTATATTGATCAGTCGAACGATAATTTTTTGCAGCGAAATGTCTTTTTGCAAAATGAGATCGGCATTGAGCTTTGGTCGAGTTCACAGCGGCAAACGTTTACGGAAAACCGGATTTGGAAAAATACGATTGCTGTCGCGCGCCTTGGCGGCGGGGACAGGAATAGGTGGGATTTTCGCGGGGTTGGCAACGACTGGGGCGGCGAAGCGGCGTTGCTTGATTTGAACCAAGATGGGAAAGGGGATTCCCCGTTTCGCTATGCGTCCTCCTTTCATAAGTTAGCGGAAGAAAATGAACTGGCGTATTTGTTTTTGTCGTCGCCGAGCTTAGGTGTCTATGAGGCGATCAACGAATGGCGGCAGACAGACGAAGTGATGGCGGTCGATCATGCGCCGCTTGTGAAAAAGACCATATCAGCCGGCTGGTGGTGGGGACTGCTCGGCTTTGGAGCCATCGCGGTGATCGTGCCGAAAAGGAGGATTCGGAGATGAGCTACATTTGGAAAGAATGGCTTGAGCTTTCGCGGGGGAAGGCGTTTTGGCTGTTTTTTCTGCTCGTTGTTGCCGCATCGCTTTCCGTATTGATGAGCGCAAAATCGTTGCCGGCTGAGCATGGACTGACTATTTTTTTGCAGATGCTGTTTGACATGAATGCGTACATCGTTCCGCTTCTTTGTTTATTTTTTGCTTCTTTTTCCGTCATGCAGGAGAAAGAGCAGCGGACGATGGTCATGATTGTCGTCAAAAGCGGGCCGCCTTGGATGTTTTTATGGAAAAAAAGCGCGGCGATCCAGCTCATTACAATGACGGTGCTTGTCATTTGGTACTTCGTTTTGATCATTCCGGCCAAGTTTTTATTTGTCTTTCATTTATCGTATTTTCTTTCTTTTTTGCTCGCCACGATGGTGCTTGTGTTTATTTTTAATCAAATTGGAATTTGGCTCGGTTTCGCGTGCAAGACGAAAATTCAGTTGATTGGCGCCAACTTGTTTGCCGCGTTCTTTTTCATTTATTTGTATGACTTTGCGCTGCTTTCTGTTTTGCCGTCGGTGACGTATGACAATGTGCATGTGTTCTCCTTCGTGTATTTTCTGCAGCCGCTTCATGCGCTCCGTTTTTACTTAGAGACGTCGCTCGGGATGTTCTCGCTCGATTATTTGTCGCGGACGATGAAAAAATTTTTCTCCTTCTCTCCCGGCGTCCTTGTTGCGCTCAATATCGCGGTCTGGGGGATGGGGGCGCTAGCGGCATCGATGCTGTGGAGCCGAAAGGGGGAAGAACGATGATTGAAGTGGCGGGATTGACAGTTTCGTACCGAAACAACAAAGTGCTTGATGATGTCCATCTTGTCATTCAGAAAGGGGAGCGGTGTGCTTTAGTCGGGCGAAACGGCGCCGGCAAGTCGACATTGATTCATAGCTTGCTGAACTTGCTTCCGGCAGCAAGCGGAACGGTGTATATTGACGGCATTGATCATCGGCGGCACGAGTGGAAAAAGAAAGTCGCCTATTTGCCGGAAAAGTTTCAGCTGTATCCTCAGTTAACGGGGGAGGAAAATGTCCGCTTTTTTGCCTCGTTGCACGGCGCGGTCGATGAAGAGCGGATCGAAGACGTTTTGCACACCGTCCGGTTATGGGAAGCGCGCCATATGAAAAGCAAGCAGTATTCGAAAGGGATGCTGCAGCGGCTCGGGCTTGCTATTATGCTGTACTACGATGCTGACTTGCTGATTTTAGACGAGCCGACAAGCGGGCTTGATCCGTTAGGAAGGGCGGACGTGCTGGCGATTTTACGCTCTTTGCCGAACAAAACGGTGTTGCTGTCGTCGCACCATATTGACGAAGTCAGGCAGCTCTGCACCCATGTCGCCTATTTGGAAAACGGGAAGATCACGAAATACCGAGTCGAAGATTTTGAGCTTAGCACACTGATGGAGGGAGAATAAAGTGAGGCAACAATGGATGATCGTGATGGCAGCGCTTCTCTTCTTGCTTGCCGGGTGTCAAGGAAACGATTGGACGGTGTCGGTGAAAACGACCCCTTTTTATAAGGAAGGGACGGCTTCTTCGTTTGCGGTCGCCATCCAAAAGGACGGGAAGCCGGCGGGTGGGCTTGAAGTGACGGCGGTCTTTGAGATGGCGAATATGGATCACGGGCAAACAGTCGTCCAATTGGCGGAGAAGGAACCCGGCCTTTATGAAGGGAACGTGCAGCTGCCGATGGACGGAGAATGGGACGCTTTGTTGCAAATCAAAGACGGCGATGAGACGGTCGAAAAGCTCGTTACCCTCAAGGTGAAGAAGCAAGACGTGGCAGCGATGATCAATGGCACCGCGATTACAGCGGCAGAAGTCAAGTTCTACCAAACACGCTGGCAAATTGAGATCTCTTCGGCCATGGAAGCGGTCAAAAAGCAGTATCGCGGCGAAGAGCTCAACGAGCGGCTCAGTTATTGGAAACGGCAGTTGAATGAGACGACTGAGCCCCGCTCCGCTGTTACCCGTCTCATTGAACTGCACTCGATGGCGCTGCTTGCCGAAGAAAAAGGCTATTCAGTAGATGAACCGGCCGTTGATCGTGAAGTGGAAAACAGAAAGCGGCAATACGAAGGGAGCGAAACCGCTCAAACACTCATCCGCCAATACGGTGAGGCGGCATTTTGGAAGCAAGAACGGCGGTATGTCCAGCTCGTTTTGTTGGCGCAAAACGTGTGGAACGACATGGTAGAACAAGTGAAAAATGAGCATCCGAATGTAACGGAGGCGGAGATGCGTTTTTTGGCGCAAAAGAAGTATGACGAGTTGCTCGTTTCCCAAATCGACTCTTTGTCCATTCAACTGTATCTTTCCGGACGATAGTTTAGAAACATTGCCTGATCGGAATGAAAGGCAATGTTTTTTTGTTGTTGATGAATGATTATGATCGTTTTAAATACTACTTTTGATTAATATTGAGTGATAATGAATGTTTTTGATTGATTTTTTCGTTGTCTTGGGATATGATAGAGTTGTAAGCGATATCCCCGATGATCGGAGGTGGGAGTGTGCTGACCGAAGAACGCCACCGCCTCATTTTGGACCTGTTGGCGCAAAAAGGAGTCATCAAGCTGCAAGAGCTCGTAGAGGCGACCGGGGCGTCAGAGTCGACGATTCGCCGTGATTTGACGCAGCTTGAGACCGAAAAGAAACTGCGCCGTGTGCACGGCGGGGCGGCCTTGTTGCAGCAGAAGCGCGAAGAGTTGAGCGTGTCGGAAAAATCGCTGAAATATATCGAAGAAAAGCGGCGGATCGCTGTCTATGCGTCCAGCTTGGTACAAAAAGGAAACTGCATCTATTTGGACGCGGGAACGACCACGTGGGAAATGATTCCGCATTTGGCTGGCAAAGAGGTCATTGTGGTGACGAACGGCGTGATGCATGTCGAGCGGCTGCTTGAGCATAACGTCACGACGTATTTGGTCGGCGGCATGATCAAGCCGAAAACGAAGGCGTTGATCGGGCGCGGCGCCATCGAGTCGCTGCGGCAGTACCGCTTCGACCAATGTTTCATCGGCGCGAACGGTGTTCATTACGACTATGGCTATACGACGCCGGACCCGGAAGAGGCGCTGGTGAAATATACGGCCATGCAGCTGGCGCAGCGTGCGTATGTGCTTGCAGACCATTCGAAGTTGAATGAAAGCGCGTTCGCAAAAATTGCGGATTTGTATGAAGCGGTGTTGATCACCGATGAATTGGATGAAGAGTGGAACGATTTGTATCGAACAAAAACAACAGTAGAGGTTGTGGCTCCATGATTTACACATGTACGTTGAATCCATCTGTTGATTATATCGTTCATCTCGATGAGCTTCATGTTGGCGAACTGAATCGCTCGGTGAAAACGTTCACATTTCCGGGCGGGAAAGGGATCAACGTGTCGCGTGTGTTGAAGCGCTTGGGTGTTGACAGCACGGCGCTTGGGTTCATCGGCGGATTTACCGGCGGGTTCATTGAAAGCGAACTTCGGAAAGAAGGCATTGCCTGCGATTTTGTTCATGTCCCAGGGCAAACGCGCATTAACGTCAAACTGAAAGCGGGGCGGGAGACGGAAATTAACGGCGAAGGCCCGGCGGTTGCCGATGACGATGCCGTGCAATTGATCGCGAAAATTGGAGCGCTTTCGGCCGGTGATGTGCTTGTTCTTGCTGGAAGCGTGCCGACGTCGCTGCCGGCGGACATGTACGAGCGATTAGCGGCTCGGGCGGTGAACCAGCGCGTTCGCCTTGTTGTCGACACGAGCGGTCCGGCACTCGGGGCGCTGCTTGCGTGCCGCCCGTTTTTGGCTAAGCCGAACCATCATGAGCTGGCCGAACTGTTTGGTGTTGCGATGGTGACAAGAGAAGACATCGTGTTGTATGGCCGACGACTGGTGGAAAAGGGAGTGGAACATCTCATTGTGTCAATGGGCGGCGACGGGGCGTTTTACTTCAACGAGGAAACAGCGTTGTTTGCCGAAGCGCCGCAAGGAACGGTGAAAAATTCGGTCGGGGCGGGCGATTCGATGGTCGCTGGATTTTTGGCCGCTCAAGCGGATGGGAAATCGATTGAGGAAGCATTCGCTTACAGTGTCGCCGCTGGAAGCGCGACCGCGTTTTCGGAAGATTTGTGTACGAAAGAGGAAGTGGAAGCGCTCGTCGACCGCGTCCATATCGTGCATTTATAAATTGAAAATAAAGGAGGATTGGGCCAATGAAGATTACAGATTTGTTGACAAAAGAAACGATGATTCTCGCGCTTCAAGCGAAGACAAAGGGCGAAGTCATTGATGAACTGGCTGAAAAGCTTGCCGAAGCGGGAGCGGTCAGCGATGTGGAAGCGTTTAAGCAAGCCATTTGGGCGCGAGAAAAACAAAGCACGACCGGCGTTGGCGACGGCATCGCCATTCCGCACGCCAAAACGGCGGCGGTCAAGCGCCCGGCGGTGGCGTTCGGCCGTTCAGTGGAAGGCATTGATTATGAGTCGCTCGATGGCAAGCCAAGCCATTTGTTTTTCATGATCGCCGCGCCAGAAGGTGGGGAGCAGACGCACCTTGAGGCGCTCGCCCGCTTGTCGTCGATGTTGATGGATGCATCGTTCCGTGCTCAGCTTGAAACCGCTTCAAGCGAGGAGGAGATTATCCGTTTGGTTGCCGCGAAAGAAAGCGAGCAAGAAGCTCCACAGCAAGCGGTGCAGGCAGGGAACGGGCGGAAAGTGCTGGCAGTAACCGCTTGTCCGACCGGAATCGCTCATACGTATATGGCCGCTGATGCACTGAAGGCGAAAGCAGCCGAAATGGGGGTATCCATCAAAGTCGAGACCAATGGCTCAGATGGAGTGAAAAACGCTCTCACCGCACAGGAGATTGAAGAAGCCGCGGCGATCATTGTCGCAGCCGATAAACAAGTCGACATGGACCGTTTTGACGGGAAACCTGTCATCCAAGTGCCGGTCGCTCGTGCGATCCGCGAGCCGGAGAAGCTCATCGAGCAGGCGCTCCGCCAAGACGCGCCGATTTATCGGGCAGGCGGTGCGGCGCGGGGCAGCGTGGGGGCGGCGAAACCGCGCACCGGTTTTTACAAGCATTTGATGAACGGCGTATCAAATATGCTTCCGTTTGTCGTCGGCGGCGGGATTTTGATTGCCATTTCCTTCACGTTCGGCATTAAAGCGTTTGACCCGAACGATCCGTCGTATCATCCGTTTGCCAAACTGTTAATGGACATCGGCGGCGGCAATGCGTTCGCGTTGATGGTTCCTGTGCTGGCCGCATTCATCGCCATGAGCATTGCCGATCGACCAGGGTTTGCGCCGGGGATGGTCGGCGGCTTTATGGCGGCGAACGGCGGCGCTGGTTTCCTCGGCGGATTGATTGCTGGTTTCCTAGCCGGGTATTTAGTCGTCGGATTACGGAAACTGTTCAGCCGCCTGCCGCAGTCGCTTGAGGGGATTAAACCGGTGCTGCTCTATCCGGTATTCGGCATTTTTCTCACTGGCGTCATCATGATGTATGTGGTCATCGATCCTGTCAAAGCGTTGAATGAAGGGTTGAAACATTGGCTTTCCGGCATGGGAACCGCGAACTTAGTGCTGCTTGGTGCGGTGTTGGGCGGCATGATGGCGGTTGATATGGGCGGACCGATCAACAAAGCGGCGTATACGTTTGGGCTGGCCATGATTGAAGCGGGCAACTATGCGCCGCATGCGGCCATTATGGCCGGCGGGATGGTGCCGCCGCTCGGATTGGCACTGGCGACGACATTCTTCAAGAAGAAGTTTACGAAAGCCGAGCGCGAGGCCGGCAAAACGTGCTATATTATGGGGGCTTCGTTCATCACGGAAGGGGCGATTCCGTTTGCGGCGGCCGATCCGGTGCGGGTCATTCCGTCGATTATCGTCGGCTCAGCTGTAGCCGGGGCGCTGACGATGCTGTTTGGCATCGGACTTCCGGCGCCGCACGGCGGAATTTTCGTCATCCCGATCGTCAAAGGCAGCGCATGGCTTTATATATTGGCTATTTTGATTGGTTCCATCGTGACCGCATTGATGGTCGGGCTGTGGAAAAAAGAAGTGGAAGAATAATAGAAGAAGAGGCGTTTCGCCAAAGGCGAAGCGCCTTTTTGATTTTTCTTACCAAATTTTCATGACAATGGCCATTTCTCATGGTAAAATGAACGGTTGTAAATGAGAGGAGAACCCATGATGAACACGTTTTTGCAGCTGAATACGATTTTTATCAGCATATTGATTGAATCGTTGCCGTTCGTCGTGCTCGGGGTGTTTGTTTCCGGAGTCATTCAAATGTTTGTCAGTGAAGAGGCCGTACAACGGTGGGTGCCGAAAAACCGCCTTTTGGCCATTGTTTATGCCACATTGCTTGGAGTGTTTTTCCCTTCATGCGAATGCAGCATCGTGCCGATCACCCGCCGTCTCGTCGCCAAGGGGGTGCCGCTTTACGCGGCCGTGCCGTTTATGTTAACGGCGCCCGTCATCAATCCGGTTGTGCTGTTTTCGACGTATATCGCTTTCGGAAGCAGTTGGACGATGGTATTGTGCCGGGCGCTGTTCGCTTGCGCCGTCGCCGTCACTGTCGGCGCCGTGATGGCGATTCGGCATGAAGGCAGCGAGTTGCGCCATGAACGGCGCGAGATGCCGATGATGCCCCGTACTTGGAAAGAGAAAATCGTTGGCACCCTGCGCCATACGATCGATGAATTTTTTGCGACCGGGAAGTATTTGATCATTGGGGCGTTCATTGCTTCGGCGATGCAAACGTATGTGAAAACGTCGGCGCTTGTGTCGATCGGCAATGGGAAAGTGGCGGCCTCTTTGGTCATGATGGCGCTCGCCTTCGTGCTGTCGCTCTGTTCCGAGGCGGACGCATTTATCGCCTCGTCGTTTCAAAGCACATTTCCGTTTCACGCGCTGGCAGCGTTTCTCGTTTACGGACCGATGCTCGATGTGAAAAATACGCTCATGTTGTTTCAGTCATTCCGAGCCCGGTTTGTGTGGAAACTGATTTCCTATATCACGTTGTTTGTGTTTGCCGGATCGCTATTGATCTAGCAAGGAGGTGGCGGCATGATTCGCATGTATATTTTGCTTGGGTTTGCGTTTTTGTTTTTTCATTTATATATTACTGGAGAGTTGAGCAAATACATTAATATGCGGTATTCGTATATTTCGTTTAGTGCGATGTTTGTGTTTGCTTTTTTAACGATCGTGCAATTTGTGCTGGCAAGCCGCAACGAGGAACCGCACGATCATGGGGAAGAATGCTGCGGCCATCATCATCATGAGCCGTCCGCGCGCTGGAAGCGGGCGGTGAATTACCTTATTTTTGTTTTTCCGCTTGTTTCCGCCTTCTTGTTTCCCGTTGCGACGCTGGATTCTGAAGTCGTAAAGGCGAAAGGGATTCATGTTCCTGGGATGGCGGCTGACGGCAGCGATCCGTTTGCCCAGCGGCAGTTTTTGCGTCCGGATACGAGCATGTATTATGGGCGGGACGATTATCAAAATGCCATGGAAAAAGAGCTGAAAAAATACGGTCGTCTTGCTCGCTTGGAGTTGAATGATCAAAACTATTTAAATGCCATGGAAACGATTTATCAGTTTCCCGGTGCATTCGCCGCCCGCGACATTGAATTCACCGGGTTTGTTTACCGTGAGGAAACGACGCGCGCCAATGAGGCGTTTCTCCTTCGCTTTGGAATCATTCATTGTGTTGCGGATTCAGGGGTGTACGGGCTGCTCCTTCAGTTTCCAAAGACGGTGCCTCTTCAAAATGATGAATGGATTCATGTGAAAGGTACGCTATCCACCATGTATTACCAGCCGTTTCATATGACGCTTCCGTATGTAAAAGTGACGTCATGGGAGAGGGTGGCCAAACCGAAGGAGCCGTACGTATACCGCCAATTCAATGAATAAGAGCGAGCCGCGGACTGGCTCGCTCTTTTGGATAAAGTTGCGCTCATTCCTTTTGCCGCGCTTGTTTCACCGTGGTGATTGCGCTTGTTTGGTTGAACGAATTGTCGAATGGGGAAAGGGCCGTCAACGCTTGGGCGGCATCGATCACCTCGCCGAGCTTCAAGCAAAGCAAGCGCTCCTCTTCCAATCCGCGCCGCCGCCATTCAGCCCATAGGCGGTCAAGCGCTTCTTTCGGCGTATCGTCGGCCAAGCGGAACGCCCCGTAATGCATCGGCACAAACAGGCGAGCGCGGCAGTCCAAAAACGCCTGCACTGCTTCTTCCGGTGTGGTGTGCTGCGGCCCCATAAACCATTCCGGTTCGTACGCGCCGATCGGCAAGAGCGCATAGTCGATGGAAAAGCGTTCGCCGATGTCGCGAAAGCCGCGGAAGTAGCCGCTGTCGCCAGCAAAATAAACCGTCGGTGCGTCGTCCGCTTCAATGACCCACCCGCCCCAGTGCGACGTATTCGTATCCCAAAGCGTCCGCCGCGTCCAATGTTGGGCGGGAACAAATGTGAGCGATACGCCGTGAAAGGAGGCCGTTTCCCACCATGACAGTTCGGTGACACGGCGATAGCCGCGGCGGCGGAACAAGCGGCCGAGCCCCTCGGGCACGAATATGTGCGGGTCACCGTGCAAACGGCGGAGGCTGCCGAAATGCAAATGGTCATAGTGGCCGTGGGAAATGAGCACAACGTCCACGGGCGGCATCTTGTCAAGCGGAACACCAGGAGCCGTCAAGCGTTTGGCCGCGCCCATCCAATTCGCCCAGACGGGATCGGTGACGATGGTGATGCCATTGAGTTGAACGACAAAGGTCGAATGGCCGATCCAACAAAGCTGCGGCCGTCCGTTCGGATGATGAAGCCGGTTCCATTGCGGCGGCACGGCGTGCGGTACGACGTACGACAAGTCTTTTCGCTTTTGTTTCCGTTCCCGCTGCCAGCGGCGGAAATCGGTCCATGTTTTGTGCGTCGAGACGTTGTCGAGATTCGTGTATCGTTTCGGCACGGCAGTTTCACCTCAATGGACTTTGCTAGGAGACTCCCGTTTCCATGCAGGGATGGCAGGTGGGAGGCCGTTCCATATGCTATAATTAAATGGTAGCAAATTTTGCGTTGTTCTACAAAATATTTGTTCAGGAGGTGAAAGACTTGCTTCAATCTTTTTCGCTTCGCACGACAAAGCGCGATGAAATGGTGGAGATTACGTCATTTGTCGAAGAAACGGTGCGCCAGTCCGGGGTAGAAGAGGGGGTGGCGATCGTTTATTGCCCGCACACGACAGCCGGCATCACGATTAACGAAAACGCGGATCCTGACGTGAAGCGCGATATGATGCGCCGCTTTGATGAAACGTACCCGTGGGAGCATCCGCTTGACCGCCATATGGAGGGAAACACGGCCGCTCATATGAAAGCGAGCACGGTCGGCGCGTCGCAACATGTTATCATTCATGAAGGCCGGCTGCTGCTTGGCCGTTGGCAAGGCATCTATTTTTGTGAATACGACGGGCCGCGCCAGCGGACGTTTTACGTGAAAGTGCTGAAAGGGTAGCAACCATAATTATATTATGTAAACAAAATAGCAGGAAAAAGCAATGGCAACACAGCGGCCGCAACGGTCTGGCCAGAATAAAGAGAAGGGAACGAAAAACCCGGGCCAACGTGTACCCGGGTTTTTCGAATGTCGAAAAAATCAAGCTGTTGAGAACAAGAAATATCTGTATCCTTACGCCGTCGTCGTTAAGATCAGCGGCCCGTTTTTCGTAATGGCGATCGTATGTTCATATTGCGCCGAATACGAGCCGTCAATGGTGCGCGCCGTCCAGCCGTTTGCGTCCATTTTGCTTTGCCATGCCCCCATGTTCACCATCGGCTCGATCGTAATGACCATCCCTTCCTTTAAGCGCATCCCTTTTCCTTTTTCACCAAAATGGGGAACGTACGGCTCTTCGTGAATCGTCGGCCCGATGCCATGCCCGGTGAAATCGCGTACGACGGAAAAGCCGTGCGCTTCGACGTACGTTTGAATGGCGTGGCCGATGTCGCCGATCCGATTGCCGAGAACGGCTTGCTCGATTCCTTTATAGAGCGACTGCTCGGTGACGTTAAGCAGTTTTTGCACGTCTTCACTGACGTCGCCGATGGCGTACGTCCAGGCGGAATCGGCGAGCGCTCCGCGCAAATTGACGACAAAATCGATCGTGACGATATCGCCTTCTTTCAGCGGCTCATTGCGCGGAAACCCGTGGCAAATTTCATCGTTAATGGAAGCGCATGTCGCATACGGATAGCCGCGGTATCCTTTTTGTTCCGGTTTGGCGCCGTATTTGGCCAAAAACGTTTCAACGAACCGGTCAATTTCCATCGTTGTGACGCCCGGTCCGATGCGTTTGGCGATCTCTTGATGACAGGCGGCCAAGAGTTTCCCCGCCTCACGCATCAACTGAATTTCTCGTTCCGTTTTGACGTGAATCATGCAACTGTCTCCTTTTCCTTCGGTATGTTTCCATCCTATAGTATTGTAACAAAAACGCCAGTGGTGATAAACTGTCGGGAACATAGGACAAAGAAAAAGGACACCCGAACAGGCATCCTTTGTTTCGCTGGTTATCGTCTTCCCCCGGTTTGGCCGCGGCGTTTACAAGATGGCAAACAACTGCTTTTCTTTATCGGAAATCGTGGATAGGGATGGGGACGGAGCGAGCGGCAAATAAATCGATACCGTCGTTCCTTTATGTATTTCGCTTTCAATTCGAATTGTTCCGTTCATTGATTCGACAATGCGATAGACGACCATCATTCCGAGCCCCGTGCCTTTGACGCCTTTCGTCGTAAAATACGGTTCGCCAAGCCGTTCGAGCTGTTCTTTCGTCATGCCAACGCCGGTATCAGCGATGCGGATGAGCACACGTCCGTTGTCAATGGAGACGTATACTTGCAACGTCCCGCCGTTCGGCATCGCTTCAATGGCGTTTTTCATGATATTGAGCAAACATTGGCGGAACTTTTCCCGTTCTCCCATTACGGAAAACGAGGCGAGCGATGCCTGAATGTCGACGCAGCTCATATTGGCGAGCGGACGGATGATGTCGATGGCCCGCTTCACTTCCAGTTTGACGTTCAGCTTTTCCGGCATCTCCGGGGCCGGCTTGGCGAATGTCAAGTAATCGGTGATGATCGCTTCCGCCCGGTCGAGCTCCTCCAACGCAATGCGGGCGTACTGGCGGCGCTTTTCAGCGGCAAGCGGCTGCTCTTCAATCAGCTGGATAAACCCGCGCGCCGCTGTCAAGGGGTTGCGGATTTCATGAGAGATGGAGGCGGCCAAATGGGTGACCGCTTCCATTTTTTCGGCACGGATGATCCGTTTGCGCAACGCCATGTTATGGTACACCATCTCGCGGGCGGCGCAAACGATGAGCATGCTGATGGGCTGTACAAACAAAAAGATAAGCGCAACGGAAGGCGGAGGAGAAACCGCAGCAGCCATCCACTCCGCTATGGCGACGGTCAATAGGCCAGAGCCGAAGCTGAGCGATGCAGCGAACAGCGTGCGCTGTTTGGTTGGCAGCTCGACAAACCGTTTTGTCAATAAACTGCTTGTTGCAGCGATGGCGATGGAAACGACGACGGTGACGAAGACGCCAGCTCCGCCGAACAGCGAGCGGTAGGCGATCGCCGTAAACGCTAAAACCGTCGCCGCCCCCGCTCCGCCGTACAAACCGCCAAGCCACAGAGGAATTTGCTGCAAGTCGAAGATGAAATTGCTCTCTGTTCCGACCGGAAGAGTGATGCATAGGACGATTACAATGGCGTAACAAGCGGTCGGCAAATACAGGCGGAGGCGCTTTGGCCCTTTTTCTTGCTCCGTCCATAGCGGGACAAGAAACACCGGCAGGAGAATAAAAAACAAGTTCAGCAAAAAGTCTTTGAAAATATTCAGCATCGCGGCACCTTCTTTCCCATCGTCAAGATGTATAACCAGAATTTCTACAAAAACTGCGAATATATTACATTGTAACCGGAACATCACGGGTCTGTTAAGGTGAAATTAATAGTCTTTTTTTGCTATAAATCTCGTTTTTTCGACAGATATAGGCAAAAAGAACTGTTTTGTTCTTAGTCAAAAATTCCCTTTCGTTTTTTGGAATTATTCTATAATATTTTAATTGTATATATTTTCTATCAACCTTTTATTTGATATGGAGGGATGTTTTTGAAGAAACGGTCGATCACATCACTTGTTGCTGCGCTGTCGCTTGGAATGGGCCTATGGGCAGTGCCGGCGGCCGCCCCGCAGGCCGCCAATTCGGGAGCACCTTTGGCAGCCAGGCACGGCGGTCCGGTCGATTTGGCGGTGGCGAATGAAGAGAAGCTGGCGGAGATGTTGAAAAAAAGCGGCAAGCTTCGCGCTGACGCCACCCAAGCTGAGGCGGAAGCAGCGGTGCGCGCCTATTTAAAACAAAAGGCGGCCCACACTTCGAAAGAAAAAGGAGAATTGCACGAATACGAGGCAAAGCGGGCCGATGTGCTGCGCGAGAAGGGGCAGAAAAACAGTATTTTGAATGGGAAAGGAAAAAAGCTTGGCCAGACGAAAAAAGATTCCGTTCCGTCTGTCAAGCCAGAGGCATGGAACGGTGGCAAGCGGGTGGACCGCGTGCTCGTTTTGCTCATTGAATACCCGGATTTTCCGCACAACCGCATTCAACCGAATGAGACGGATATGTATTATAAAGATTATACCCGTGAACATTATGAAGACATGATTTTCGGCGGGGACGACGGCTATTACGCAGGACCGAACGGAGAAAAACTCATCTCGGTGAAAAAGTATTATGAAGAGCAATCAGGCGGCAGCTATTCGATCGAAGGAAAAGTGGCGGGCTGGTATCAGGCGAAGTATCCGGCTAAATACTATGGCGGCAACGTGCCGACCTCGGATGGCAATGACGCCAATCCGCGGGCGCTTGTGCGCGAGGCGCTGGCGGCGGCTGCGAAAGACCCGAGCATCAATTTGCGCGAGTTTGACCGAGAGGATCGGTATGATTTGGATGGCGACGGCAACTACCGCGAGCCGGACGGCTTGATCGATCATTTGATGATCATCCACTCGAGCGTCGGTGAAGAGGCGGGCGGCGGTTCGCTCGGCGGCGACGCGATTTGGTCGCACCGCTGGAATTTGGGATCGGTCTATCGCATCCCGAACACAACAACCGATGTGCCGTATTGGCGCGGCCAGCTGGCGGCGTACGACTACACAATCGAACCGGCCGATGGGGCGGCAGGGGTGTTTGCCCATGAATACGGCCACGATTTAGGGCTGCCGGATGAATATGATACGATTTACTCCGGCTTGGGCGAGCCTATTGCCTATTGGTCGATTATGTCCAGCGGGAGTTGGGCGGGGCGCATTCCGGGCACGGAGCCGACCGGCTTCAGCGCCTGGGCGAAACAGTTTTTGCAATCGACGATGCCGGGAAGCAACTGGCTGACCGGGGCGACCGTTGAATGGAATGAGATTACAAAAGACGGTGTAGAAGTATTGCTTGACGAAGCAAGCACGAAAGGGACGAACAACGATGCCGTGCGCATCAACTTGCCGGACAAAGAAACGGTCATCACGACCCCGCCAAGCGGTGTGTACGCCTATTTCTCTGGAAGCGGAAACAACTTAGATCATACGATGGCAACGACGATCGATTTGACGAAAGCGTCCAAGGCGACGCTGGCATTTGATACATGGTATGCGATTGAGAAAGACTGGGATTATGGGGCGGTAGAAGTAAAACCGCATGGCAGCAACGAATGGACAACAATTCAAGGAAACATTACAACGACCGACAATCCGTACAGGCAAAACCCTGGCAACGGCATTACCGGTACGTCAAACGGCTGGGTGAAGGCGGAATTTGACTTGTCGGCCTATGCAGGACAAACGATTGACCTCCGTTTCCATTACATCACTGATGCGGCGGTGTCGGAAGCCGGCTGGTATATTGACAACATCCAAGTGACAGCTGATGGGGCAATCGTGCTTGCCGACGACGCCGAAGGGGACAGCGCCTTTGCGGTGGAAGGCTTTGAAAAGAGCGATGGTAAGCGGTATTCGGATCATTACTATTTGTTGGAATGGCGCAACCACCGCGGCGTCGATGAAGGGCTCGCCCATATTTTGCGCGGCGACCGGCTTCTTTCGTACGATCCAGGGCTTGTCGTCTGGTATGTGGATGAAGGCTATGACAACAACTGGACGGGCGTCCATCCGGGCGAAGGGTTTCTTGGCGTTGTGGATGCCGACCAGCATACGTTAAAATGGTCGGGCAATACGACAGCGCCGACTCGCTATCAAGTGCACGATGCGGCGTTCAGCCTGCAAAAAGGAGCCCCATTCCGCGTGGCAATCAATGGCTCACAGCTGATCGACAACGATACATCGCCGACGCCGGCGTTTGACGACAGCCGGTCGTATGACAATAAAGGGGCCGTCGACGCAGGGCGGAACGTGCCCAACTACGGGTTGAAAATCCGCGTGATCGGCGAAAGCGCTGACCGCACCGCAGCGCGTGTGTTGATCCACCGCTGACCACCTCCAAAGGCGCACGGAACATTTCCGTGCGCTGAACATTTATCTTAATTAGGCGAGAAGACTCCCCTTCAACGAAGCAAAGCGGAGTAAGTGGGAGATGAATCGCCTTAACTATATTTTGCTGAAAATAGGATAGATTCAGTAAAATATGGTATAATATAGTTAGATGGGAGGTGAAAACATGTATTTTTGTATCAAACAACAGCTAAATGGTTTGACCAAAGAAGAATACTTGACTCTTCGAGAACTGTGCCATATTGCCAAGAACATGTACAACGTCGGATTGTACAATGTCAGACAATACTATTTTGAACACAAGGAATTTCTTAATTATGAGAAAAATTATCATCTTGCCAAAACTAACGAAAACTATAAGCTGTTAAACAGCAACATGGCACAGCAAATTTTAAAAAAGGTCAATGAAGCCTTTAAATCTTTCTTTGGT
>NZ_LLKS01000029.1:0-10313 GCF_001414205.1 Geobacillus sp. Sah69
CTTGACGGATATCGCCTTTGAACGGTTTGACGTCACGCAAAGAAGCCCCACATCCTTGACACGTATGCACACGGTGGACGACACGATGATGTGGATGTTCCACTTGACGGAGCGTCGTTCCTTGATGTCCTTCTTGTCCGCCTGGCTTGTTGCCAGATGGTTGACGAGAAGAACGTGTGTTGGCAAAACGGTCAGAAGATGGGGGCAAATGGCTATTGGAGCTGTTTTTTTTCGTGCGTGCTTCCAGCTCTTGAACACGGTACTTCAGTTGTTCATTTTCTTTGCGTAGTTGTTTGTTTTCGTGACGCAAATGTTCATTTTCTTGAACGAGTTGATGAATGAGCTGTTTTTGTTGTTGGACTTTGCCGATTAAGCCCTCAACTGTAAATACAGCTTGTTGTACCGTCAACATGTGATTCACCTCCTTGTCTATCAATATTCACATCATAGACAGGAAAAGCAAAAAATATTCAGCTCACTTTATGATGTGGCTGAATAGTTACCCGAGACCGAAGAAGCTCCAGGCCGGAAGAGATGTCTTGTTGAGATTCCGCGATGCTGTATACGCAGGCTAACAGCACCACGACCCAATACCGTTTCACCGCCCGAACGTGGCGAACACGGTACCCATCGAGCTTCAGCTGGTCTTTTGCCTGCCGGAAAAAGCATTCGATCGTCCAGCGCTGGGCATAGTAACGCAAGATGTCTTCGTCACTCAGCTCCCGGTCGGTGCTCAATATGACATGGAGATGATCCGGCGTCATCGGTTGATCCGCCTTCCAAGCCAGCAGCACCACCGCGTCATCAAGACCGTTGAGCGCGCCTTCGTAGCGGTAGACACGATAGCGCTCGTTCCCCACCGTGACGAGGCGGGTGTCATTTGGCTCGATATAGCGGGCAAACTCCTTCGCTTGGATGGCGATACCTTTCGGGTAGAGAATCCGGTTCGTCTTGAGCATGGCGATGACATGGAATCCTTGTTTCAGACAGGCTTCGATGAGCGCTTGGGACGGATACCATGAATCCACGAGCACATACACCGGCTGAGCCCGCTTCCCCTTGAGCGAGGAAAGCATCTCGATCGCCAGGTCGATTTTGCTTCTTCCCGATGTCTTGTCATACAGACGAAAGGCGAACGGAAACGCTTGCGTGAAGGTGTGCACCATCAGCCAAACAAGCGAATGCCCCCAGACCAATTGATGATCGCTGTGAGAGAAATGCCAGTCACACCCTTGAATGGCGTGCGTTGCCCGTGACGAAGGCTTCGTTTTTTGGCAAATGGTATCATCAATCGAAAGGAACAGGGGTTGATTCGTCCGTTTGGCCAGGCGTTCGATCTGGCGAAGAACCCACTCCTGAAGCTTCTCAAGCAGTTTTTCCTCGTTCCAAGGGCTTTTCGTGAAAAAGTGGCTGAGCGTGGTTCGATGATTCGGATGAAAACTCCAGTACCGGACATCCGTCAATGTCCCCGAAAATCCCTTGGTCGTCAAGGCGTCGACAAGATGAACGAGATGCTTGATGACCGGCTTCGAGAAATAAAGCGCCAATCCCAGCGTCATGAAAAACTTGTGGATTCCTTGATGATGTGCTAATCTATTCATGAGACATGAACCTCCTTGTGGGTAGTTGGTAGCACATCTATTCTAACCAAGGAATCGGGTTCATGTCTCCTTTTTTGTTTAGTTTGTAAATTTATGTTAGCAAATTTGCTCATCTACAGCATGAAAAAATGAAAATTAACCAACGGTTTATTTACAAGCAAATGGTTCGTTTGAAAAAATACCGGCCGATTATTATCGGATCGTTCGCCGATGACGGCAGCCATCCGTTTCCACTTCTCAATTATTATCATCTTCACGATATTGGTGGACAGTGAACGATTTTTGCCGGGGAGCCATCCCAAAATGCAAAAAATCCGCAGCGACATCCGACGGGCGTATGGACTCGAAAACAAAACGGTCATTTTGTTCGCCGGCCGCCTGTCGCGCAATAAGGGAGTCGACAAACTCGTTTTGGCATTGCCGGAGCTGGCCAAAAAGTTTAAAGACATAGCGCTTGTCATTGTCGGAAGTAACTGGTTTAGCGAAAACGATATTACCGATTATGTCGCATACGTAAGAGCGCTGGCCAAAAGAATGCCTGTGCCCGTCATCACAACAGGCTTTGTCTCCCCAAATGAAATCCAAAATTGGTTTGCGGCTGCTGATGTGTTTGTCTGCACTTCCCAATGGCAGGAGCCGTTGGCGCGCGTCCATTACGAAGCCATGGCGGCAGGCCTTCCGATCGTCACGACAGCCAGAGGCGGCAATCCAGAAGTCATTTTGGCGAATGAAAATGGCCTGATCGTGGAAAACCCAGAGAACCCAAGCGATTTCGCCGACAAGATCGCCCAAATATTATCCAATACATCTTTGATGAAAAGAATGGGCGAAAAAGGACGCGAGCTGGCTGTTTCGCTGTATCATTGGGAGCGGGTCGCTTCGGAGTTATTGGAAGTGTGGGAGCAAGCCAAAGAATTCGAATCAACAGCTGCTCTCACAACAGAACTGCAAACAGAAGAGGCATTCGGACAACCGGTGTCGCCTCAAACGGACCCAAAAGAAACGGAACGGTCGAAAAAGAATACAGCGGCGCGGACAATGCCTCCCAAAACAGAAAAAGCGAATGTGAAAAACGAAAAACGGAAGAAAAAACGTGCCGCCCCACTGGCAGACGATCAACAGAGCGCCAAACAAAAAGAGGCGAGGGCGTCACAAACCGAAAGCGCAAAAGGCGCTCCTGCCCCCCAGAACGTGCAAACCGGCCGCCATTCGAAACCTTTTACTATTGCAAGCGGCAACCGACAGATGCCAGGCTCGGCGACAAAAACGCATTTGAACCGCAAACGGGCTCAAGCAAAACATGATGGATGACAAGCCTTTTGTAATTGCAAGCCTTCCGGGCGCAAATGGACCATCGTCAGCAAGAAAAGCGGCAAGCCTCAAAAAATAAACCGCAAGCCAAATGGGAATGTCTCCTGCAACAGTGAGGGGGCGGCATGAACTATGGCCATCCCTTTCCCGACGATGCACCGCATCCGGGCAACGCTGTGCTTCGACGCGGGAAAGGGAAACCGTTATGGCACAAATCCGATCATCGTTACGGAAACAAGTGCGGCGCGGCCGATAACGGTTTCGTTCCCTCGCTCGTCGGCGATCACCAATTCATCCGCTGTGCATTGCTTCAGCACACCTTCATAGCTTTGCTCCTGCGTGACAAACTGACATTTAAGCGGCGGCAAATGGCCGGGCAGCTCCGCCAAAAAGGCCAGCCGTTCGTCGAGCGCCATCGCTTGGAATTCTTTTTTGGCAAAAAATTCAGTCGGTTCCTCCTCGCCGCCTCGTTCATCGTTGGAATTTCCTTCCTCTTCCTGTTGCGTTCGGCTAGTCCACATAAACGTTTCTTGCATATGCGCCGCCGCCCGCATCGCTTTTGGCTGCACAATGTAAAGCAATGGCTCCGTCTCCACAACGTTTTGTTTCCGCACGTCGATCCCCCTTTTCCATGCTTGCCTTACCTTATATATGTATGCCCATGATCTCAATAATTGCCCAAGTCAAGCAAAAAACAGCCGCTCCATCAACAGGAACGGCTGCTCGCACGTTTTTAATATCCTAAAATGTGGTATCCCGAGTCGACGTGAATAATTTCCCCGGTGATGCCGCGCGACAAGTCGCTGAACAAAAACAGCACCACATCGCCGACTTCTTCCTGCGTCGTCGTCCGGCGGAGCGGAGCGCGTTCTTCGATTTGCTTTAAAATCGAGTTGAAATCGCTCACCCCTTTGGCCGACAGTGTGCGAATCGGTCCAGCGGAAATGGCATTGACGCGGATGCCGTATTTGCCCAAATCGTTCGCCAAATATTTCACGCTCGCATCAAGCGACGCTTTCGCCACACCCATAATGTTGTAGTTTTGCACGACGCGCTCGCCGCCTAAGTACGTAAGGGTGACGATGCTGCCGCCTTCCGTCATCAGCTCTTTCGCTTCACGAGCCACCGCGGTGAGCGAATACGCACTGATGTTATGGGCGAGCAAAAAGCCTTCGCGGCTGACATTCATATACTCACCGCTCAAGTCTTCTTTATTGGCATAGGCGATGCAATGAGCGACGCCGTGGATGACGCCGACTTGTTCTTTGATTTGCGCGAAACATTGAACAATGTCTTCGTCTTTTGCCACATCGCACGGCAGCAGAAGGGAGCGTTCATCCCCAAGCGTATCGACCAGCACCCGCACCTCTTTTTCAAACCGCTCGCCGGCATACGTAAACACCAACCGAGCGCCGGCAGCATGAAGCGAACGAGCAATGCCCCAGGCGATGCTTCGTTTGTTCGCCACCCCCATCACGACATATGTACGTCCTTCCAATGATAAGACCATTCGTTCATCCTCCCAATTATCATTTATTCTTAGCACCAGGTGTTAATTCTATTATAGGCGATGCGGCAAACAATGTAAATGCGCGCTTTCTTTTTGCCTTTTGGCTCCTTCATGCTGCCGGCGGTTTTTCCCACTTTGCAAAACCGACTCAATTCGCTAATATGGTATATGGTACATTTGAATGGAGAGGATCGTTCCATGGATCATGACCGTTTTTCCCAATCGAAGCTTGATTATCACTTATTATTTCTTTTATTCTTAATGGCCGTGGTGAGCGCCATCGCCATTCACAGCGCGGAGCCGATGCTTCCCGAGAAGCTGCAGAACGTCAACTTCGCTTCCAAGCAGCTGCAATGGTACGCCATCGGCGCTGTCGTGATCGCCTTGACGATGATCATTGACTATGATCGGCTGTTTCAAATCGCTTGGTATTTGTATGGATTCGGGATGTTGCTGTTGCTTGGGCTGGAATTGAACGTCCCAGGATCAGTAACCATTAAGGGGGCGACGAGTTGGTATCATCTACCTGGAGGAAACTTTCAGCCATCCGAGCTGATGAAAATTTTTATGATCATCGTCCTAAGTCGCATCATCGTCAACCATCGGGAAAAATATCCCGAACCGACGATCAGCGATGATTTTAAATTGCTTGGCAAAATCGCTTTGACCGTCTTGCCGCCGCTCATTTTGCTCGCCAAGCAGCCAGACATGGGCATGTCGATGGTGTTTATGGCCATCACCGCCACCTTGGTGCTCGTTTCCGGCATCCGCTGGCGCATCATTTTCGGCATCGTCTTTTCCGGAGTGGCGGCCGTGGCATCCATTGTATTCATATACTTTTATTTTCCGGACTTTTTTCATAAATATATCATTGAAGAAGATTACCAATTAAACCGGTTTTACGGATGGCTCGCACCGTATGAATATTCGACCGACCAAGGGTTTCAGCTCATCCGTTCGTTGATGGCCATCGGCTCGGGGGAGCTGTACGGGAAGGGGCTCGGCAATTTACAAGTGTACTTGCCTGAAGCGCATACCGACTTTATTTTCGGGGTTATTGCCGAACAGTTCGGATTTGTCGGCTCAAGCATCGTCGTGTCTCTCTTTTTCCTGCTCATTTATCGCATGATCCATATTGCCTTGGAGAGCAACGATTTATACGGCAGCTATTTATGTGCCGGCGTCGCGGGCATGATTACGTTCCAAGTGTTCCAAAACATTGGCATGACGATTGGACTTTTGCCGATCACGGGGTTGCCGCTTCCGTTCATCAGCTATGGAGGAAGCTCGCTCGCCACGTACATGCTGGCGATCGGCCTTGTCTTAAATGTCCATTCGCGGACGCGGAAATTTATGTTCGCGAGCGATGAATAGCCGCTTGCCCATTACCGGCAGGCGGCTTCGTTTTTGCCGGCCGCCACCCATTTTGCGGCTGTCCCGGCGCAATCTCCTCTTTTCTTTCTATTGTCTGACGGACATACTGGTAGTATACCGACCATAGTCAGAAAGGAGAGCATCCTATGGCCATTGACATTATCGGCGATATTCATGGCTGTCGCCGAGAATTTGTTGCGTTGACAGAAAAACTAGGGTATGTATGGAACGAAGGGATTCCCGTTCATCCTGGCGGCCGAAAGCTCGGCTTCGTCGGCGATTTGACCGACCGCGGTCCTGAATCGCTGAACATGATCGAGATCGTCTCCGCCCTTGTCGAGCGAAAGCTGGCTTACTACGTGCCGGGCAACCATTGCAATAAGCTGTACCGCTTCTTTTTAGGGCGCAACGTGCAAATCGCCCATGGTCTTGAGACGACCGTCGCGGAATATCGCGCCTTGCCCCCGAGCGAACAGGAGATGGTCCGCCGCAAGTTCATCCGCCTGTATGAACAGGCGCCCCTGTACGCCGTTTTGGATGAGGGGCGCCTTGTCATCGCCCACGCCGGCATTCGCCATGATTATATCGGGCGGACGGATCAAAAAGTCAAGACGTTCGTCCTATACGGAGACATCACCGGCGAAACGAACCCGGACGGGACGCCGGTGCGCCGCGACTGGGCGAAACGGTATCACGGCAGCGCATGGGTTGTGTATGGCCATACGCCTGTCAAAACTCCGCGGTTTGTCGGACGAACCGTCAACATTGACACCGGCTGTGTGTTCGGCGGTGCGCTCACTGCGTTGCGCTACCCGGAAATGGAGACCGTCTCGGTTCCGTCATCGATGCCATACGTTCCGGAAAAATTCCGTTCGTTCCCGTAACCGGCGCTTCATCCTATTTCGCGCAGGAGACTCCCACTTCAACGACCAAAGGGAGTAAGTGGGAGAGGAATGCGCGTTCCCCTTTTCTTTTGTGTATGATAGAATAAAGGCGTGGAGAAAACCGTTTAATAAAGGCACTCCAATAACGGCTACTCGATGTATGGAGTTGGTTACAGGAAACGTTGTAACCGTAAAACATCGAGCGTAGATCCGTCTGTTGTGTGTGGAAGCCAAGTACTGCCAACAGACACACCGAGAGAATCGGTAACGATGCAGGCATGACCTGCGTCGTTGGGTAGTTGTCAACCTGCCCTGATGCAACCCCAAGTCAAGGAAGGAGGACGAAGTCCGCTTGTACTTCTGGGGAGTTGCAAGCCCCCACTTCAAGCGTTAGCTAAGTGGGGGTAGTTGACATAGGCGACCACATCCGGATCGGTATGCTCCGTCGGGATGATTTCAAGCAGCTTCAAATAGCGCGGCGGATTGAAGAAATGCGTGCCTAAAAAGTGTTTTTTGAAATCATCCGAACGCCCCTCCGCCATCGCAGCGATCGAGATGCCGGATGTGTTCGAGCTGACGATCGTCCCCGGCGTCCGCACCTCGTCAACGCGGGCGAAAACGCTTCGTTTGACATCCAAGTTTTCGACGACGACTTCAATGATCCAATCAACATCCGCCAGCCGATGGAAATCGTCTTCAAAGTTGCCGGTTTCAATGAGCGCCAGATTGTCTTGAGCCATCAGCGGCGCCGGCTTTTGCTTTTTCATCCGCTCCAGCGCCTGATTGGCGAGGCGGTTGCGCACTTGTTTATGCTCGAGCGTCCAACCTTTTGCTTCTTCCTCTTTCGTCAATTCCCGCGGCACGATATCCAACAGCAGCGTCGGAATGCCGACGTTCGCCAAATGGGCGGCAATGCCCGAACCCATGACGCCGAACCCAAGCACCGCAGCGCGCCGAATGCGTTTTGCCATTTCAGTTCCCCCTCACACCATTGAATGAATCATCATTCATTTTTTGGTGAAAAAAATAGCTGTGAAAACGTTATCTATATTCAATATATAGTATGTTGGTAATTTTCGCAATATATTTGCGCACATTTTTTTTCACATCGCCGCCGTTCTTTCAATCCATACTAACAACCAGGAGGTGAAGACGATGGCCCGGCTGAAAAAAAATCCGTCTGAACGCGGCGTCAGCGCGGCGAGTGTGAAAGGAAACGCCGGCCCGACGGTCGAAGCCGACGGCGGCGGCAAGCGGACGAGCCAAAATCAGCAGTACAAAAAGCACAACATGCAAGGGGACTGAACGCCTAAGGGCATCCGTCCCCTTTTTGCCTGCTTGACTTTCGCGCTGCCGGGCGATGGGCGTCACTTACGGAACATGCCTTTGACGACGAACGCCACGTTGGCCGGGCGCTCGGCGAGCCGGCGCATAAAATAGCCGTACCAATCGGTGCCGTACGGCACGTACACGCGCATCGTATACCCTTCGCGCGCCAGCTCGACCTGGCGCTCCGGACGAATGCCGTACAACATTTGAAATTCAAACTGACTGTTCGGGATATTGTATTCCTTGACGAGCTGCTTCGTATATTCAATGATGGCGTCGTCATGCGTCGCCACCGCCGTGTAATTGCCGTTTAGCATATGCTGCTTGATGATCTTTTTAAAGTTTTCGTCCACATCTTTTTTGTCTGGAAATGCCACTTCCGGCGGCTCTTTGTACGCCCCTTTGACGAGCCGCAAGTTCGGGCGGTACGGCTTCAGATCTTCAATGTCTTGCTCCGTCCGGTACAAATACGCCTGCAGGACCGTTCCGACGTTATCGTACTCTTTTTTCAACGTTTTAAAAATGTCGAGCGTCTTTTGGCAGCGTGAATAGTCTTCCATGTCGATCGTCACGAACACGCCGCGCTCTTTCGCCGCATCCAAAATGCGGCGCATGTTGCGCATGACAAGATCATCGGAAATGTCAAGCCCCATCGACGTCATTTTCAGCGACAGTTGCGAATTCAGCTTCTCGCGGCTGATCGCGTCGATCGCCTCTAGGCAATGGTGCGCCATCTCGTTCGCTTCTTGCTCGTTATCGACAAACTCTCCCAAGTAGTCGACCGTCACGGCCAGCCCTTTTTCGTTCAGCCGGCGGATGACATGCACCGCTTCCTCGATCGTTTCGCCGGCGACAAACCTTGACGCGCCGAAGCGGAGGCCGTATCGCTTCGCCAACCGGGTCAACGTCTTATTTTTGGACAAGAACAAAAAAAAGTCGCGCATCAGCTGTTCCACTGTTGCAAGCCTCCTTGTATGGAAACGCACTCATCATCCTTATTGTACCATGTTTCCGCCCGATTAAATATGTTTTTTCCGCACGGTTTATCTTTTATATGTGAATAATTTTCCACTCACTGCACAATCTACAAGCGAACAAACCATGAAAGGAGCGAAACGCGATGCAGCAACAACCGCAAATGAACCCGCAGACTGCGATGCCCGAGCCGCCGCAAATGGTGTCATCAAAAGACGCCATGTATTTTTCCGATATGATGTCGTGGAACTTGCTCGCGGCGAAAAAGGCGCACTTTTTCGCCGCGCAATGCCGGGACCCCGAGGTGGTGCAGGCGATCGAGCGCGCCGGGCAAATGCATCAGCGCCATTACAACATGATTTTGCGTCATTTGCAAAACCCGCCGCAGCCGCCGGTGATGTGAAAGGAGGGACGCCCGATGAACCAAAAACAAGTGCAAAATCCAGAGACGCAAGTGCCGAAAACGCCGCAAATGAACGAACGCGATTTTTTGAACGACATGTTGACAACAGAAAAATACATGACGTCGGCATACAGCGTGTACTTGCATGAGGCGAGCAACCAACCGTTATATCAAGAAATGATGAACATTTTCACAGAAACACAAAACTGCCAGCGCGAACTGTATAACTTGATGTCTGTAGATGAGCATTTTTCATTACAATAATTTCCATGGTTAGAGAGACAAACAGGGTACCCCTTACGCGATACGGAGCTGTTTTTTGATCACATCAATGGGAATATCTTGCTTTGCAGCGTCATAAATGAACTCGACGACGCTGTGGCCTTTCCGCGACCGAAGAAGCTCCAGCCCGGCGGAGAGGTTTTGTCGGGATTCGGCGATGCTGTACACGCAGGAGAGCAGCACCACCGCCCAATACCGTTTCACCGCCCGAATGTGGCGAACGCGGTATCCATCCAGCTTCAGTTGATCTTTCGCCTGCCGGAAAAAGCACTCGATCGTCCARCGCTGRGCRTAGTAACGCAAGATGTCTTCGTCCCCGAGTTCCCGGTCGGTGCTCAAGATGCAATGAAGATGTTCCGGCGCCATCGGCTGATCCGCCTTCCAAGCCAGCAGCACCACCGCGTCATCGAGGCCATGGATGGCCCCCTCATAGCGATACACGCGATAACGCTCCTGCCCCACCGTGACGAGGCGGGTGTCTTTGGACTCGATATAGCGGGCAAACTGCTTGGCTTGGATGGCGATGCCTTTCGGGTAGAGAATCCGGTTCGTCTTGAGYATCGCGATGACATGGAATCCCTGTTTCAGACAGGCTTCGATGAGCTTCTTAGACGGATACCACGAATCCATGAGCACATACACCC
>NZ_LLKS01000030.1:0-11938 GCF_001414205.1 Geobacillus sp. Sah69
GGTTCGTCCTTTCGGTCAATCCCAACTGCTCTTTCACGACTTGCCATATGGCGGACAACGTATACTGAAAATACGGGAGGAGAAAGGAAGGCAGCACACTCACCGTCTTCAAGCATTCCCGACAGCGATACCGGACAATCCAAATGCGATAATCACCATGTGGGGTCAATGCGTTTCGCTCATAGTAACCGTGGCGGTGCAACGGGCGCTTGGCCCGGCAATGCGGACACTTTTTCAGAAGAGGGAAGTCGTTTTCTTTTCCACGCTCTGCATACGTTTGAACGTCAATGCCAAAGTCATGAAATTGAATCACGTCCTCCTCCCCCTCCTATGAACCGATGGATTTTCTCTTCCGAAATAATTCACAAAAAATTTAGCACATTCTTTCAGAAAAGGGGAGAGGGCTTTCTGAAGGAATGTGCAAAAAAATGTCTCTTTTGTTCCGAAATAAAGTGATAATTTACACTTACACCCAAAAAATGTATCATGGCCGTGAGATTGCACGGCAGCTCGAAGTCCACCTTCCCCTCATGTGGCTAAGTGGATTTCAAAAGCCGGACTTCCGTTCCATCAATCGGTTTCGTTCGGAGCGGATGAAAGACCTGATTGACGACCTGTTCCGGGAAATGATCACGCTGCTCGTGGCCGACGGCTATGTCAAGATGGAAGATTATTTTGTGGATGGAACGAAAATTGAAGCGAATGCCAACCGGTACACCTTCGTTTGGCGCAAATCGGCTGAGAAGTACCAGGAGAAACTCCAAGCCAATGTCGATCGGCTGATTGCCCAGATCGAGGTGATCGTGGAAGAAGAAAAGGCGGAAGACATCGACCCTTCRCCGGCCTTTACGTCAGAAGAAATCCGAAAGAAAACCGAGGAGTGGGAAAAACGGTTGGAGGCCGAGCCGGACAACCAACCGTTGAAGAAGGCCATCAAGAAGATGAAGGAGGACTACTTGCCCCGCAGTGAAAAGTATGAACACCAACTCCATGTATGCGGGGATCGCAACAGCTATTCCAAGACCGATGTGGATGCCACCTTCATGCGGTTGAAGGAGGATCACATGCGAAACGGCCAGCTCAAGCCGGCCTATAACGTACAGGTGGGTTCTTCCGGCCAATTTATTTTGGGGTATTCCCTTCATCAGAGGCCGGGCGACACTCGTTGTCTTCTCCCGCATTTGGAGACCGTTCGAGAGAAGTACGGCGTGGAACCCGAACGTTTGATCGCTGACGCGGCTTATGGCTCGGAAGAGAACTACGTGAAGCTGAAAGAGAAGCACATATCGGCCTTGATCAAGTACCATACGTATGAGAAGGAGAACACGCGCAAGGTCAAGAAAAATCCGCATCATCAGCAGAATTGGACCTATGTGGAAGAAGAAGACGTTTGGATTTGCGCCAATGGGAAAAAGCTGGTTCGCACCGGAACTTCGAAACAGACCACGGAATCAGGATACACCTCGGTCACCCGACACTACCAATGCCATGAATGCGAAGGATGTCCGTTCCGTTCGGCCTGCACGACTTCCAAGTATGGACGAACCACGCAATGGAACCCCGTCTATCATGAACAAAAACAGAAAGCCCGCGAACGGTTGGAGAGTGAAGAAGGGCAAGCCCGATACCGCCAACGCCAAACCGACATTGAGAGTGTATTTGGGCAAATCAAACAAAATCGCGGGTTTCGTCGCTTTGTCCTGCGAGGCCTCCAAAAAGTTTCCATCGAATGGGGGCTGGTTTGTGCTGCCCACAATCTTCTCAAAAAAGCCGCTAGGGACAAGCAATTGTCCTTGGTGGCGTAAATGAGGGGGAGAACAGAGTCGGAATTTTGTTCCGTTTGGTAAAATATACAAAAACCAGAGAGGGCTGACTCCAAAAGTCCGCTTTTTGGCGGACTTTTGGGTCAGCCCCTTTTTCATCGTTTTGCCATTCCGTGCTATGCCACGCGAAACAAACATGAACGCCACGTTCTTTTCTTTGGTTAGATCGTCTCCTTCCCGCGCACGCCGTTGATCGAATAGCTCGCTGTAATGGCGGCATTTAACGAATGGGAAACGGAACAATATTTTTCTTTTGACAACCGAATGGCGCGGGCGACTTTGTCTTCCGGCAAGTCGCCTTCGAGCGCATAATGAATATGAATGTCGGTAAACCGCTTCGGGTGGTCATCGGCGCGCGTTCCTTCGACTTCCATCGAAAACGCGCGGACGTCAAGCCGCATTTTCCGCAAGATCAAAACGATGTCAATGCCGGTGCAGCCGGCCAAGGCGTGAAGCAACAGTTCCATCGGCCGGGCGCCGGAATCGTTGCCGCCAACGTCTTTCGCGGCGTCGATCGGAATGGTGACGCCGGAAGCGCTTTGGCCGCTGAATGACATGTTTCCGTTCCACGTGACGGTCGTTTTCATCACAGCCGCTCCTCTCTTCTCTGCGTTTGCTGCGGGACGAATGAACTCGTCCGTCCCTGCCTGCTTTTCAGTTTACCGGTTATCATGTGGAAATGCAAAACAACCGCTTTTCTTCATTTCCAGTCTACCGTTTTAACCGGCGCATGATAAAATAGAAACATGCACAAACTTGTTGAGTAAAGGGTGTTTGATTCGATGACCGCACTCATTTTGCTTCTTGCTTATCTTCTCGGCTCGATTCCGTTTGGCCTTCTTGTCGGGAAAATCGGCTACGGGATCGACATCCGCGAACATGGAAGCGGCAATCTCGGAGGAACGAACACGTTCCGCGTGCTTGGGGCGAAAGCGGGCACGATCGTCATTGTCGGCGATATGCTAAAAGGGACGCTGGCGGCGAGCTTGCCGATGCTTTTTTCCGTCCCCGTGCATCCGCTTTTGGCCGGGGCGGTGGCAGTCGTCGGCCATATGTATCCGGTGTTCGCCAAGTTCCGCGGCGGCAAGGCGGTGGCGACATCGGGCGGGGTGATGCTGTTTTATTCGCCGTTGTTCTTTTTGTCGCTCATCGCCGTGTTTCTTGTCGTCTTGGCTGTTTCACGCTACGTCTCGCTGTCATCGATGGCCGCGGCGCTGTACGCGGTCGTGTACACCGTCTTTTTCACGGACGACATTCCATTGACGGTGGCAGTGTTGTTGCTGGCTTCGTTTATCTTTTATCGTCATCGCGCCAACATCAAGCGCATCTTGAACAAAACGGAGCCAAAAGTGAAATGGCCAGGCAAACGCTCATGACGACGGACGGAGAAAGGAGATTTGCTGCGTTGAGATTGCCGGAAGCATTTGTCGCGAAAATGAAGAAGCTGCTTGATGAAGAAGCAGACGAGTTTTTCGCTGTGTATGAAAACGAAAAAATCAACGGCTTGCGCGTCAATCCGTTGAAAACCGACCCGGGCGCATGGGTCAAAACGGCGCCCTTTTCCCTTTCCCCGGTGCCGTTTTGCCCGACCGGGTTTTATTATGAACCGGACGAACAGCCGGGAAAGCATCCGTACCATGCGGCCGGCCTGTATTACATTCAAGAACCGAGCGCGATGGCGGCCGCCGAGGCGCTGCAGCCTGAGCCGGGGGATACGGTGCTTGACTTGTGCGCCGCCCCTGGCGGGAAAACGACCCAGCTTGGCGCGATGATGAAAAACAGAGGGCTGCTTGTCGCCAACGAAATCCACCCGAAACGGGTCAAAGCGCTTGCAGAGAACGTCGAACGGTTCGGCTTGACGAACACCATCGTCGTCAATGAAGCTCCCGAAACGCTTGCCGAGCGGTTTCCGGGCTTTTTTGACAAAATTTTAGTGGACGCTCCGTGCTCGGGGGAGGGCATGTTCCGGAAAGAAGAAGAGGCCGCCTCGTTTTGGAGCCCGGCCTATGTGGAAGAATGTGCGGCAAGGCAGCGGCGCATTTTAGAAAGTGCCTATGCGATGCTGAAAGAAGGCGGCATTCTTGTCTATTCAACATGCACGTTCTCTCCGGAGGAAAACGAGCAAACGATGGAATGGCTGCTCGAGACGTACGATGATTTGCGGTTGCTGCCGATTGCGAAAATCGGTGGCATCGAGCCGGGACGGCCGGAATGGACGAAAACCAATCGATCCGATCTCGTCCACGCCGCCCGCCTTTGGCCGCATCGCCTCAAAGGGGAAGGACATTTTGTCGCCAAGCTGCAAAAACAGCGGCCGACTCCACCTTGGAGCGGGCGGTGGGCGAAAGCGAACGCGCCAAAAGCGGCCGTCCGATTGTACCGCCAATTTGAACAGCAATCGTTGCAAACCGTGCAGCACGGAACAATCCTCTCGTTTGGCAGCCATTTGGCCATGCTCCCGGACCGATGCCCGGATTTGTCCGGCTTGAAAGTGGTGCGCGCTGGCCTTCATCTTGGCGAGGCCAAAAAGGAGCGGTTTGAGCCGAACCATGCCCTTGCCTTGGCGCTGCGGACAGAGGAAGCGAAACATGTGCTTGACCTATCGAGCGCAAGCCGCGAAATCGTCCAATATTGGCGCGGCGAGACGCTTTCCACCGGCGGCGACCGCGGCTGGCTGCTTGTGACGGTCGACGGGTTTCCATTCGGCTGGGGAAAAGAAGTCAAAGGGACGGTGAAAAACTTTTATCCGAAAGGGCTGCGTCTGATCTAACGGCGGGGCCGCACGAGGCTGGAACGGCCAAAAAAAGGTGTCTCATTGTCTTTGAGACACCCTTTTTCTTCCAAATAGACGCCGACAAGATTCACGATGTTGCACGGAAACATTGACGTCAACGTTTTTACCGCGGACGGTTTGTCGGGATCGTTAAGGTAAATACGATTTCATCGGCCGCCAAATCGATTTTTTTCGCCGCTACTTGATACCCGTTGCCAAAACGAATCTCATGGAGCGCCACATAAATGCGGGCCCGTCCCGGATCGATGATGACTTCATCCGGCAGCGGCGCATGCTTTTGCAAGTAGCGAAGCACGTACGTCACCGGCAGCTTCCAGTCGCCGAGCGAAATGACCGGTTCGACAAGTTCGACGTTCCCGCCTTTCACGACTTTCGGCACAAACGAGACGACGAGCTCGACGTTGCGCCCAAAGATCGGAATTTCACTCGAGACGTAAACGCGGTCGGCGAGCCAAACGTCATAGCGAAGCGGATGGTCTTTCGTTTTTTCCGCCAAATAATCGTTAATGACAGCGTTCAAGTGCGCTTTTTTGGAGTACACCGTAAACGAAGCCCCTTCCACATCCAGGCGCTCCGGCCGTTTCACCGGCGGAGACGGCTGCAGCAGCCAAACAGCGGCAAGAATGAGCACAACAGCATTCACAGCCGCCAAAACGAAAAACGATCGTTTCCAATTCATTCTAACATACTCCTTATGCTGCTTCATTTCGTTTCCATCAGTTCGCCCACCACTCTTTTCGCGCATCGAGCGACTCATACACCCGCACTGCCATTTGCGCATATCCCTCGGCGTTCGGGTGAAATTCATCGCGGTGAAGCAAATCATCGCGGTTGGCAAACATGTCTTGAATATCCACAAAGATCGTGCGCGGATAGCGGGAAACCACTGCTTGGCTTGTGCGGTTCCATTCGGCGATGACATCATCGATTTCCGGGATGTTCGGCAACGTGGCGGAAAACGGATTGTACAAGCCGATCAGGACAACGACCGCATCCGGGTTGATCGTGCGCAACAACATCAACAAATGATCGAGCCGCTCGGCAAATCGTTGGCTCTCGTTCGCAAACCGCTCGTACGATAAGTCAAAAAAATGAGCGCGGACGACATTCATCACGTCATTGCCGCCGATCGTGATCATGACGATATGAGCCCGCTCAAGCTCCGCCTGATGGGCGCGAATAACCGGTTCAAGTTCGGTGATGCGCCGGCCGCGCTTTCCGGCATTCGTGACGGTCACCGTCCGCACCCCATCCTCCGCCGCCAAAAGCGGGACAAGGCGGCCGACATAGCCGCCTTTCCTTTCACCGTCTCCGACTCCTTCGGTCAATGAATCGCCTAACGCGACGAGGTGAATGTCTTTCGGCAACGGCTTCGCTTCCGGCTGGCTGACGGCGGTTTCATGCGGGCGGTCCGGCTTCCCGCCGGCCGGGAGCACCGTGCACCCGGCAAGCAACACCCCCACCATGATGAGCCATCCCCATCGCATCATGTGTGACACCTGCCTTTTGCCGCAACAAGGGAAAGAAAAGAAGGCAAAAAGGCGGTAGCCGTTTTTGCCTCATTGCGACGACTGCAAAATTTCAATATGCTCTAAAATCGTGTCGTACGGCACATCCTGCACGCCGCTGTATGTTTGGACCACCTTGCCGTCCGGCCCGACTAAATAAAAGCTCGTACCATGGATGACTTGGTCATCGCCAGCCGGCTTTTGCACCATCGTTTTAAAGCTTTTTTGCGCCAGCTCGCTGATCTCGGTTGGGCGGTACCCGGTCAGGAAATGCCAGTTTGCTAGGTCATTTGTAAATTGTTTCGCATAAGCCGCCAGTTTTTCCGGCGTGTCAACTTCCGGGTCGACACTGAACGAAACAAATTCAACATCGAGCCCCTTTTCTTCCGCCTTCTCTTTCAGTTTGGCCATGTGGGCGGTCATCGGCGGACACACCGTTTCGCAATTGGTAAAAATAAAATCGGCGACCCACACTTTTCCTTTCAGATCGCGAAGTCCAAACGGCTTGCCGGTCTGATCGACAAACGTAAAGTCAGCGACCGGCCAGTTTTTGGCATCCGGAATTGTTTTTCCGCACGCGGCAAGCAAACAAACGGCTGCCATCATCATGATTCGTTTCCACATCCACTGCTCGTCCCTTTCATCCTGTATCGCTTTGTTTCAAACTGCGCCCGACCCCTTGTGCTCCCCTTCTTCCGTATAATACATCAGCGCAAGCGCGCCGGGTCCGGTATGAATCGAAATAACCGGCGTCGTTTCAACAATGTCAACCGGCACAGAACCGATCGCCTCAGCGACTGCTTCTCTCAGCCGCTCCGCCCAGCGCCTGGCATCGGCATGGGCAATGGCGACCGCGCGCACCGGCGCTTCCGCCTTCTCCTTAACCAACCGGCCCGCTAAATCGGCGATGGCTTGCGAAAAGCTGCGCACGTTCGACACCGGTGTATACAGCCCGTCAACAAGCGCAGCGATCGGCTTGATGCGCAGCAACGAGCCGACGAGCGCTTTGCCGCGGCCGATGCGGCCGCCTTTCGCTAAATGATCGAGCGTATCGAGCACCACATACAGCCGCGTACGACGGCGCACGTCGTCTAAGCGCCGGATGATCTCGTCAACGCTTCGACCCGCCTTCGCCAAGCGGGCGGCTTCAAGCACTTGGAATCCAAGCGCATACGAAATGAATTGGGAATCGACGACCGTCACGTTCGCTTTGGTCAGGGCCGCCGCATGCTCAGCCGAACGGACCGTGCCGCTCAGCTCGCCGGCCATATGGATCGATATGATCTCGCTTCCGTCCGCCCCGAGCCGGTCATAGACAGCTAGAAACTCACCGACCGACGGTTGCGAGCTTTTCGGCAGTTCACGCGCTGCCTTCATCTTCGCCATAAACTGCCCTGGTGTGATCGTCACCCGGTCGACAAACGCCTCGCCGTCAACCGTCAAATGAAGCGGAACGACTTCAATGCCGTGCTCGGCGAGCACCGAAGACGGCACATCAACCGTTGAGTCGGTTACAATTTTGATTGGTTTCATTCGCTCACTCCTAATACTGATGATCTCGTTTCCATTATATAATGAAACCGGCAAAAATCCTACCTAAAAACGTCCATGAGCAAGCTCGGCTCATCCCCAAGCAGGAACATCGCCCATTATGAACGATACCGGCAGAAAAAAAGTTGTTTTGCCGCCAAGGACAAAACAACAACAGTCATGCATTATGCTTTAACGCCGTTTCTTTAAAGATCTGTTCATATACAGGCCATTTCAGCACTTTCTTCAAATGTTCGCGGAACGAATACACAGAACGGCTCGTTCTCGATCGGTACACCTTTGCAATAAACGCCTCCAAGCGCAGTTGGATCATGAATCGGTATGTGTTCTCTTCCTCCAATACTGGGATTTCGATAATCTTGACCTTCTGCCCATACACGTTTTGAAACTCGAGGCTTTTGAATAGCAAAATATCAATCCTCTTTTTCACCGATTTACTTTTATTATACACCAATCCGGTGAAAAAGTTTGTCGAAATGCGGCGAATTTGTTCCGACTTTTTTCGTCAAATCAATAGATGGAACAAGTTCGGGTCTTTGTTGACCTCTTGGAACGGGAAACCTTTTTTCTTCATCCGCTCGATGAGCGGTGCGTAGTCTTCGCGCCGTTTCAGCTCGATGCCCACAAGCGCCGGTCCGCTTTCTTTGTTGTTTTTCTTCGTGTATTCAAACCGGGTGATGTCATCCGTCGGCCCAAGCACTTCATCCAAAAACTCGCGCAGCGCCCCGGCCCGCTGCGGGAAGTTGACGATGAAATAGTGCTGCAGCCCTTCGTAAATCATCGAGCGCTCTTTGATTTCCTGCATCCGGTCGATGTCGTTGTTGCCGCCGCTCACCACGCAAACGACCGTCTTGCCTCGGATTTGTTCCTTGTAAAACTCGAGCGCGGCGATCGGCAGCGCCCCAGCCGGCTCGGCGACGATGGCGTTTTCGTTGTACAGCTCCAAAATCGTCGTGCACACTTTCCCTTCTGGAACGACGACGATGTCATCAAGCACCCCGCGGCATAAGGCGAACGTTTTTTCCCCGACCGTTTTGACAGCGGCGCCGTCCACGAACTTGTCAATCTCCTCAAGCGTGACGACACGTCCATGCTCGAGCGCCGTTTTCATCGATGGGGCGCCGGCCGGTTCGACGCCAATCACTTTAGTGAACGGGGAAATGCTTTTCACATACGTCCCCAGCCCAGCCATCAATCCGCCGCCCCCGATGCTGGCAAACAAAAAGTCAATCGGCTCATCGCAGTCGTTGAGCACCTCGACGCCAATCGTCCCCTGTCCGGCGATGACGTATTCGTCATCAAACGGATGGATGAACGTCCGCCCTTCCGCCTCGGCGCACTTCACCGCTTCGTTGTAGGAATCGTCAAACGTGTCGCCGACAAGCACGATCTCAACCATGTCTTTGCCAAACAGCTGCACTTGCGACACTTTTTGCCGC
The DNA here is from genome assembly GCF_001414205.1 of Geobacillus sp. Sah69. Lineage (NCBI taxonomy): Bacteria > Bacillati > Bacillota > Bacilli > Caryophanales > Anoxybacillaceae > Geobacillus > Geobacillus sp. Sah69. The sequence continues at coordinate 9,116 of NZ_LLKS01000030.1, forward strand.
GGCGTCGTCGCCGGCATATAAATTTTCCCATGCACGCCAAGCGCTCGGCATGAATAGGCCACCCCTTGGGCATGGTTGCCGGCACTGGCGCATACCACCCCGTTTCTCCGCTCCTCATCCGTTAAATGCTTCATCCTGTTGTACGCCCCGCGCAGCTTAAACGAACGCACGACTTGCAAATCCTCGCGCTTTAAGTAGACATTGCATTCGTAGCGCTCGGATAACAGCGGATTTTTTTGCAGCGGCGTATGGAACACAACATCCTTCAACGTATGATACGCGATCAAAATGTCCTCGACGTATACTGCCCCTTGCTTTCGTTTCAGCTGTTGTTCCATGTTCTCGTTCCCTTTCTTTTCTAAGTTGTCTTTGATTTGTAGATTATATCACAAATTCGTAAAAAGAAAAGGGAATTTTCGAAAAGTTTTTGGGTGAAGAGGGGCTGGCTCGCGATCATCGCGATAATCCCGCTTTACCGGACGCTTCCGCGGTCCTAGCTTGACGTCATCGGATGAGCTTCTAGAAACCTCTTCCACTCGGCCAATACAGGCACAGCGAACGGCTCGTTCATGCGCAAGCGGACCGAAAAAACGACCGGCGCTATGTCCGGTCGTCCTCTTTTTTAAACTCTTCTTCCTCGGCAAATTCCGTTGCCCATCTTCCTTCATCATACCAGCGGTGCTCTTCTTCCCTCCTTGCCTCTTCGAGAACATGGCTTTCCATATACAAGTGGAAAAACGCTTCAACCGCCCCGATCGCCAAGGCGCTGAAAAATGCGCCGTATGCCACGTTGACGGACGGGGCAATGAGGGCAAAGCTGGACGGCCAAATCAACAAAAAGGAAAGCGGCACGTCAAGTGCGGCAGCAACAAAATGGCCGACGCGCGGCAAGATGAACACATCGCCGATGACGTAAGACACGAGCGCCGTGATGACCGTCATGAGCGAAATCAACGAAAGCGGGGCGTTGAAGATCGTAAACATGGAAAATAAGACGACGCTCCAAGCGGCGAGCTTGACGATAAAAGGAACGATATGCTTCATTTGTCTTCCCCCATTTCCATTGTTGGGTCTTACTTGTTATCGTTCCTTGTTCGCCCCGCTTCTATGCAAAAAGACGCGCCCAGCCCAAAGCTAAGCGCGCCCTGTTTTTCGCTCATAAATGAGAAAGGCGTGATCGTATCGGTTTTTTTCATCGATCGTTCCTTGCGTATATGAAACGATCTCCCACTCTTGCTCGGAAATCGGCGGATAAAACGTATCGCCAGGGAACGAGGCGAAAATTTTCGTCACATACAGTCGGGCGGCAAGCGGCATCGTCGCCTGAAACAGTTCCGCTCCTCCGATGATAAACACCTCTTCATCGTTGCGGCCGGCGGCCCACTGTTTCACCTCGTCGAGCGAGTGAAGCACAAGGCAGCCTTCCGGGCGAAACGAACGGTTGCGCGTGACGACGATGTTTTCCCGGCCGGGAAGCGGCCGGCCGATCGCCTCAAACGTTTTTCGCCCCATCACGATGGCATGCCCCATCGTCACCCGTTTGAAATACGCCAAATCAGCCGGCAAATGCCAAGGCAAACCGTTGTCTTTGCCGATCACCCGGTTTTCATCCATCGCCACAATGTGCGACATCATCGCGCTCTCCCCTTCACACCGCCACCGGCGCTTTAATCGCCGGATGCGGATCGTAGCCGACGATTTCAAAGTCGTCGTATTCATAGTCAAAGATAGACGGCGGCTTCCGTTTGATCACGAGCTTCGGTAGCGGGCGCGGCTCGCGCGTCAGCTGCAGTTTCGCTTGTTCCAGATGATTTTTGTACAAATGGACGTCGCCGCCGGTGAAAATGAGTTCGCCGACATCGAGGTCGCACTGCTGGGCGATCATATGCGTCAACAACGCGTAGCTCGCGATGTTAAACGGCAACCCTAAAAACGTATCAACGGAGCGCTGCTGCCACATGCATGACAACCGGCCGTTGGCGACGTAAAACTGGAAGGCGTAATGGCACGGCGGCAGCTTCATCTCGTCCAATTCCGCTACATTCCAAGCGCTCACCAGCAGCCGGCGTGAATGCGGATTTCGTTTGATCTCTTCGACAACCCATGCGATCTGGTCGATGGTTTTCCCGTCTGCTCCCTTCCACGAGCGCCATTGCGCGCCGTAAATCGGGCCGAGATCGCCGTTTTCGTCCGCCCACTCGTCCCAAATCGTCACGCCATTCTCCTGCAAATAGCGGACGTTCGTATCGCCTTTTAAAAACCAAAGCAGTTCATAAATGATGGAGCGGATATGCAATTTTTTCGTTGTCACGAGCGGAAATCCATCTTGTAAGTTGAAGCGGAGCTGGCGGCCGAACACCGACAGCGTGCCGACGCCCGTTCGGTCTTCTTTTTCGACGCCGTTTTCCAAAATATCCTCCAAAAGCTGTAAATATTGCCGCAATGTCCTCACCTCACGCTCTATCATACCATAAAGCAACGCATGGTGAACCACTTGTCCGTGAACTACCCCCACTTAATTTTCTAGCGAAAATTTGAAGTGGGGGCTTCCAAAGAAGTTTGACTGCTTCAAGCAATCCTTATTCTTTGAGGCGTGTCCACTTCGCCGCTAGAGCATAAGACACTCAGGTCTACAGCTTTACTTTTCTTTAAGATGTTTAATGCGCCATTGACATCAGCATTCATTAGTTTGCCAGACTTTGTTCGATACAAGCCGCGCTTAATACGTTTGCCGCTGAACTTATATTCTTTTGGATTGTCGGCATTATATTCAGGAATCTCATCGCCGTCAAAAAAGCTGGCTTGAGACGTATATGATTCTTC
>NZ_LLKS01000031.1:0-108239 GCF_001414205.1 Geobacillus sp. Sah69
CTTGTGGAAACACGTGGAGGAATTGGAGCGGCTCATCGAAGAAGTCGACCAGCACATCGACCGCCTGCTCGAGCCGTATCGCGAGGAAGTGAACCTGCTGATGACCATGCCCGGAGTGAAAAAACAAACCGCCGCCGTCATCATCGCCGAGATGGGAACCGACATGAGCGTCTTTGAAACGCCGGAACGGGCGGCTTCATGGACTGGATTGTCCCCCGGCAACCATGAAAGCGCCGGAAAGCGAAAGAGCACGCGCACGACAAAAGGCAATCCCCATCTCCGATCGGCGTTATGCGAGGCGGCATGGTCAGCAGCTCGATCCAAGACGCATCCCTTGTCCCGAAAGTTTTGGTCGTTGGCGGCCCGGTGCGGGAAGAAAAAAGCCCTCATCGCCATTGCTCGGCGGATGTTGGTGATCATCTTTTGCATGATCTCCCGCAAAGAGCCGTTCCGCCAACCACAACTTATTTAGTCTAGCCAAAAGGCAGACAGGTTATACGAGATGCCTAAAATCGGGCACCTCTGCTTTCCTATTGCCTTTTTTGGCCATTTTCAGTATACCCTCACGGATCAGGAGCGTATACCGCACTCACCAAGTGGTGGGGATTTTCACGGAAAAGTGAATTTGTGCCTTTCGTCGTGTTGAGACAGGCCCGCCAGTTGCCGCCAACGGTGATCTATGGTATAGTGAAAGTATTGCAATGTCGGTCGTTGGAGGTGTCAGGCATGCATGCCTTTCTTGTGACGCTGCTTGTCATTGTGTCGATCGCGCTGATCGCGGTGGTCTTGTTGCAGTCGGGCCGCAGCGCCGGGCTGTCGGGGGCGATCACCGGCGGCGCCGAGCAATTGTTCGGGAAGCAGAAAGCACGCGGGCTCGATGCGGTGTTTCAGCGCGTGACGGTTGTGTTGGCCGTTTTGTTCTTTGTGTTGGCGATTCTTGTTGTTTATGTCCAACCATCATAAGCAAAAAACGGGGGCGGTCCAAAGAGAAGCGGGCTGCCTTTTCTATTTCAGCAAGAAAGGAAGGAGAACGAATGATGAAAATTGTTCCGCCGAAGCCGTTTTTCTTTGAAGCCGGGGAGCGGGCGGTGCTGCTGTTGCATGGGTTTACCGGCAATTCCGCTGATGTTCGGATGCTCGGGCGTTTTTTAGAATCCAAAGGCTATACGTGCCATGCGCCGATTTACAAAGGACACGGCGTGCCGCCTGAGGAGCTCGTCCACACCGGGCCGGATGACTGGTGGCAAGATGTCATGAACGGCTACGAGTTTTTGAAAAACAAGGGCTACGAAAAAATCGCCGTCGCCGGACTGTCGCTTGGAGGCGTATTTTCATTGAAATTAGGTTACACTGTACCTATAGAGGGCATTGTGACGATGTGCGCGCCGATGTACATCAAAAGCGAGGAAACGATGTACGAAGGCGTGCTCGAGTATGCGCGCGAGTATAAAAAGCGGGAAGGAAAATCAGAGGAGCAGATCGAACAGGAGATGGAGAAGTTCAAGCAGACGCCGATGAAGACGTTAAAGGCGCTGCAGGAGCTGATCGCCGATGTGCGTGACCATCTTGATTTGATTTATGCCCCGACGTTTGTTGTGCAGGCGCGCCATGATGAGATGATCAACCCGGACAGCGCGAACATCATTTATAACGAAATTGAATCGCCGGTCAAACAAATCAAGTGGTATGAGCAATCAGGCCATGTGATTACGCTTGATCAAGAAAAAGATCAGCTGCATGAAGATATTTATGCATTTCTTGAATCGTTACATTGGTAATGGAGAAAGGAGGGGGTGGACAATGGATCATGTGTTGGCCGAACGCATCTTAACGTTTATGCGCGATGAGGCGTATAAGCCGCTGACGGTCGAAGAATTGGAAGAAGCGTTTGGCATCGAGGATGCCGATGGATTCAAGGAGTTTGTCAAAACGCTTGTCGCCATGGAAGAAGAAGGACTCATCGTCCGGACGCGCAGCAACCGCTACGGTGTGCCCGAGCGGATGAATCTCGTGCGCGGCAAGGTGATTGGCCACCCGAAAGGATTCGCGTTTGTCACACCGGAGGAGCCGGGACTGGATGATATTTTCATCCCGCCGTCCGAACTGAAAAACGCGATGCATGGCGACACGGTGCTTGTGCGCGTCCAAGCCGATTCATCGGGGGCGCGCCGCGAAGGAACGATCGTCCGCATTGTGGAGCGCGGGGTGAAAGAAGTCGTCGGCACGTACACGGAAAGCAAATATTTCGGCTTTGTCATCCCGGATGACAAACGGATCGTCAACGACATTTTCATTCCGAAAAACGCGGCGAACGGCGCGGTCGAAGGGCATAAAGTCGTCGTCCGGCTCACCTCGTATCCAGAAGGACGGATGAGCGCTGAAGGGGAAGTCGTCCGAATTCTCGGCCATAAAAACGACCCGGGCGTCGACATTTTGGCGATCATCTATAAATACGGCCTTCCGCTTCAATTTCCAGAAGACGTGATCGAGCACGCCAACCGGGTGCCGGATGTCATTACGGAGAAAGACTTGGAAGGGCGCCGCGATTTGCGCGGCGAGATGATCGTCACCATTGACGGCGAGGATGCGAAAGACTTAGACGATGCGGTGACGGTGACGAAGCTGGAAAACGGCAACTATAAGCTCGGCGTCCACATCGCCGACGTGAGCCATTACGTCGAAGAAGGCTCGCCGATCGACCGCGAGGCGTATGAACGCGGCACGAGCGTTTATTTGGTTGACCGCGTCATCCCGATGATTCCGCACCGGCTGTCCAACGGCATTTGTTCGCTCAACCCGAAAGTCGACCGGCTGACGCTGTCGTGCGAGATGGAGATCACCCCGCAAGGCGAAGTCGTCCGCCATGACATTTTCCAAAGCGTCATCCGCACGACAGAGCGGATGACGTATTCCGATGTCAATAAAATTTTGGTGGACAAAGACGAAGCCTTGCGGGAAAAATACGCGCCGCTTGTGCCGATGTTTGAGCTGATGGCTGAGCTCGCCGACATTTTGCGCACGAAGCGGATGAAGCGCGGGGCGATCGATTTTGATTTCAAAGAAGCGAAAGTGCTCGTCGATGAAAACGGCAAGCCGTACGATGTCGTCTTGCGCGAGCGGTCGGTCGCCGAGCGGTTGATTGAAGAGTTTATGTTGGCGGCGAACGAAACGGTCGCTGAGCATTTCCATTGGCTGAACGTACCGTTTATGTACCGCGTCCATGAGGATCCAAAGCCGGAAAAACTGCAACGTTTCTTGGAGTTCATCACGAACTTCGGCTATGTCGTGAAAGGAACGGGCAACCAAATCCATCCGCGCGCTTTGCAACAAATTCTCGAAGCGGTGCGCGGCGAGCCGGAAGAAATGGTGATCTCGACCGTCATGCTTCGGTCGATGAAGCAGGCGCGCTATGACGCCGAGAGCCTCGGCCATTACGGCCTGTCGACTGAGTTTTACACCCATTTTACGTCGCCGATCCGCCGCTATCCGGACTTGATCGTCCACCGGCTCATCCGGACCTACTTGATCAACGGGCAGATGGATCCGGAGACGCAGCGAAAATGGGCGGAAAAGCTGCCGGAGATTGCCGAGCATGCATCCAACATGGAGCGGCGCGCCGTCGAGGCCGAGCGGGAGACGGACGATCTGAAGAAAACCGAGTTTATGGAAGACAAAATCGGCATGGAATTTGACGGCATCATCAGCTCGGTGACGAACTTCGGCTTGTTCGTTGAGCTGCCAAACACGATCGAAGGCCTGGTGCACGTCAGCTACTTAACCGACGACTACTACCGCTATGACGAGCGCAGTTATGCGATGATCGGCGAGCGGACGGGAAAAATGTACCGCATCGGCGATGAAATCACCGTCCGTGTCATCAACGTCAACAAAGACGAACGGATCGTCGATTTTGAAGTCGTCGGCATGAAAGGACGCCGCCCGCCGAAGGCAAAAGCCGCGCCGGTCGTCATTGAAGGGAAAAAGCAAAAGAAAGGAAAAGCGAAGGCGGAGCCGAAAGCGCAAAGCGGCTCAAACCGCAGCGCGAAGGCGAAAAAGAAGAAAAAGAAAAAACGGTGAGGAAAAGCCGAACGGGCGGCTTTTCCTTCTTTTTCGTTTTTGGTAAAATAAGAAACGCTACAATGAGGAGGGGGAAAACGGATGCCGAAAGGCGAAGGAAAAGTGATCGCCCAAAACAAAAAAGCGCACCACGACTATTTCATCGAAGAAACGTATGAAGCCGGCCTCGTTTTGCAAGGGACGGAGATCAAATCGATCCGCAACGGCCGGGTGAACTTGAAAGATTCGTTCGCCAAAGTGGAAAAAGGGGAAGTGTTTCTCCATAACATGCATATCAGCCCGTACGAACAAGGCAACCGCTACAACCACGACCCGCTGCGGACGAGAAAGCTTTTGCTGCACCGGCGCGAAATCAACAAGCTGATCGGCTATACGAAAGAGCAAGGGTATACGCTCGTGCCGCTGAAATTGTATATTAAAAATGGCTTTGCCAAAGTGGAGCTTGGAGTGGCCAAAGGGAAGAAAAAATACGACAAACGGGAAGACATGAAGCGGAAAGAAGCGCAGCGCGAAATCGAGCGGGCGTTCCGCGAGCGGCAAAAGCTGTAGAGAGGCAAGCCGCCGAGCGGGCATTTGTCGAGGGCGGGAGCCTGAAACATCGGGCTTTTGGCGGGCATTGCCGGTTTGGGAACGGCGGAGGGATGTTTGGTTCATCGCGGCAAGCGGGGGCATTTCTTGCGTCGCCGTGTACGGAAAATGGGATGGGCTGATTTTTCTTGGCAAGTGCCAAGAAGCCGTGTTCTCAATCATCCGGCACAACATTCGGAGAAGAGCCTGTTTTTTGGCGAGATTGAAAACATTCCCATTGAAAATGCACCGCGTCATGGTATAATAAAAAGTGCAACAGCCAGTTATCCGATGCTTAAGCTGTTCCGATCTCTTCGCACCGCGGGGACGATCCGGATTCGACAGGGGTAGGTCGAGCTTAAGCGGCGAGCCGAGGGGGACGTCCTCGTAAAAACGTCACCTAAAGATAACTGGCAAACAAAACTACGCTTTAGCTGCCTAATTGCTGCAGCTAGCTCCTCCCGCCATCGCCCGCGTGGCGTTCGAGGGGCTCATATGAAGCGGGCTACGCCCAAATCCGCCGCCTGAGGATGAGGGAAGAGACGAACCAGGCTAGCCGCCGGGATGCCTGTCGGTAGGCGGAACGGACGGCGAAGCGAAATATACCGACTACGCTCGTAGATGCTTAAGTGGCGATGCCTCTGGACGTGGGTTCGACTCCCACCGTCTCCATTTCCAACATCCGAACGGTTCGGATGCGAAATCGTGAAACCCTTGATGCGACCGCGTTTGCGGTCGTTTTTCATTTTTGGGGAATCCTAAAGAGATCGATAGAATCCGAAAAAAACTAGCTGTTGCCCGGCTTGTTTCCATTCACCGAGCACTTCATCGCGTTGAGAAGTGAGCTGATCAGTGACAAATGCGCGGGAGACAGTGAGGAATAAGGTGCCAGTCGTGTCCGAGTGGGTTAAGGTGTACAGACGGCCGTTCACTGGTGACAGCTGGGTGATTCCAGCGGTCTGGGTGACGTGCAGTCGCTCGGGAGAGAGGTATTTCATGGCGGTCCTCCTTCTTCTGTGGAAAGTGGTCGATCTCATTCATCTATATAAGTTGAAACTTTGTTTTACATCCAGTAGAGCGCCCACCGCATTCTATCAAAATGACTTGTTATGAAGGAAAACAGAATCGAACAATCGGAAAATCTTTATTGCAACTTATATATATGTGCCTTTATTGGCGGCGATGACAAAACAAAACCGAACGGGACGGTCGATCCGCGTTCGGTTTTGCTTTATGGTTTTTCATGAGGTGGCGGTGGTTGCTTCTTTGTCCGCAGCGGCTTCATGATGGGCCAGCGGGGCGGCAGGATCGGCCCATTGCGGGCGCCAGGCGATGCAAAGCGCCCCGTCGATGATGCCGAGAATCGTGCCGACTAAGAAGCCGCCCAAGGCGCCCATGATCGACAGAATGGCACTGAACATGCCGATGATGCCGAGCAAGGTGGATAGCCGCGGCATGGCGTAGGAAAGAATCCCCATCAACATGACCATGCCGCCAAGGAAAAAGCCGGCGAACACCATGCTTCCGGGGACAAGCGAAATTTCATACAGCTGCATCGGAATCCATAAAATCACAAGGCTTGATAACAAGAGAAACGTCGCTCCCCAAAACGGGCGGCGTTTCCGCCAGCGACCGAACGCCTGCCAGCTGGAACGAATGATGCCCAATGTCCCTCATCCTTACCGAGAATTAGTTGAGTTTTTCAAAGTACACTTTCATGCCCGGCAGCGATACTTTTTGCTGGAACAAGTAGACGTTTTTGATATCACCGTTTTCGATCGTAATGCTGTCGGCTCCTTGTGTGAATTCTTTGGCCGCCTTCTCGACTGGGTTGCTCGTATCGCCGACATAGCTTTCTTTCATCGTCAAGCTGCCGAAGGAGATGTTGCCGTTGATTTGCGTCGCTTTTTGCACGAGGCCGTCAATCGAGACCGGTTGGCTCGCCACGATGACGACGCGAATGCCCAAGGCCGGGAAGTCTTTCGAAATCCGAAGACCTTGAATCGTCGCTTTGTCCATTTCATTGACGAAGACCGGCGTCTGTGGGGCATTGCCTGCTTCCGCCACGCCGCCGTACATTTTAAATCCGCTGCCGTTCAGTTTGTCAAATTGAACGGTGAACTCCCCGGCCCCACTGATCGGCACGGCATAGGCGACGCCTGTCAGCCCGAAGATCGACAGCAAGGCGCCTAACAGCAGGAACCCTCCCAACAGTGCGGCGATCAGCGGCTTTTTCGCTGTACGCCCCCCAATGATGACCGGTTTTGTTGCCATTTCCATGGCGTTTCTCCTCCCCCTTTTTTGAATGATCAGCGCTGTAAGCGCTTTAGTGAATCTGTTTAAATTTTATGACAATTATGCATTCCATTAAATCCCTATGTTTGTCGGATTTTTTTAGTGCTTTGGACAACCGTGACGGGCAAAAGAAGGAATTGACCGATCGAATTAAGAAAGTAGATGATCAAAGTAGTCGATCACTAGCGGGGATGCGGGGGGAGGATGGGGATGTCGAAGGAATTAAATGATCATTTGCTTCGTTTGCTTCATGAAGCGGCCGACATCTTGCATAGGTATGCGGCGGAATTGAACCGGGAATGGAAACGGATCGGCGAGGCGCTTGGCAAGCGGAATGCGCGGGTTCAAGAGGTGTTTTCCACGCTATGCGCATTCGTTCAGGCAAGATTGCTCCCGTACGGGGGCGAACATCCAGCGAATGGGCAGCTCGAACGCATTGCGGCGTTTCATCCGGAGATGGTCATATTTTCCCTGAATTTAATGGAAAATACGGTTCATCAAGTGTTGAAGGCGCATGCGTCAGCGGCTGCTGCGCTGCACCCAGCCGTGCGGTATTTGTTTTTCAAATGGAATGAATGGTTGTTGTATGAAGTGAATGAACAATCATTCAAACCCAGTAGCGATTCCGCGTGGAAAAAAGAATCCTTGTGGAAAGATGCCGTCATTTTGTTCAACGAATGGATTTTGCGGGCGCAGACGTTTGAGGAATCGGCGGCGCATATTTGTTTTGGTTTTTCCTATTTTCTTCCTTTCAGCCGCTGCGCTCTGTTTCAATTTGTCAATCAGGAGAGCACAGCCATCGGTCTGCACGGGCATGGCGTGGACAATGGGCAAATTCAGCGCTTGCGCGTGGAATTGGACAGCATTCCGATGTTGAAAGAAAGCGTGGGGAAATTGAAAGCGGAAGTGCATGAATTTCGCCATTTTCGTCCGATTTATGTGCCGAGGGCGAGCGAACAGTTTCCGCGCCTGTATGTGGATTTGTTCGGTTTGGCCTCACTGGTGATCGTTCCGGTGTATGTGCCGACGGAAGGGCGGATGATTGGAGGCGTCGTTCTCGACCGCGGACCGGGCCGCTTCTTTGCCGTTGACCGCCGTCTGTTTCCCGCGCTGATGAAATTTGGCCAAAGCGCGGGGGAGTTGTTGTTGAAATTGATCGAAGCGCCGGCGAGAAAAAAGGATGAGGGAGAGCATGAGCCGCTGTCGCCGCGGGAAATCGAGGTGTTGAAGCTGCTCGCTGATGGGGCATCGACATTGGAAGCGGCCTGTCAGCTTTATTTGAGCGAATTTACGGTGCGCGACTACATTTCCAGCGCCTTAAGGAAACTCAACGCGAAAAATCGGACGGAAGCGGTGGCAAAAGCGCTGCGTCTTGGGTTGATCGGATGATGAGGCGGACTGGTCTGTCCGGCCGTTTCATTTCACACCATTTTCGCCGATTGCTCACCGTTTTTTGGCTGTTTGACCGTTTTGTGGTGCAAAAGATTCCGAGCGTTCGCCGCTTTCTCGCGGCGTAACCATCGTTGGAAGCGGCTTGATGAGTAGGCATCAAGGCCGCTTTCTTTTTTAGGGCGCTTGGTTTTTTGTCATGTTTGGCACGGGGCGGCATATGGATAAAAGGGAATCTTCTTCAACGCATCAAAAGGGAGGAAATGAGAATGAACCAGCCCTACGTGTCCCATGCTTCGTCACCGCAGCTCATTGCCCTGGTTGACCCGTATGTGTACCACGCTTTCCAAGCTTTGAACGGCAAAGAAGTGGTAGTGGAAACCGTCCGCGGTTCGATCCAAGGAACGGTGAGGGATGTGAAGCCGGACCATATCGTCATCTCAGCGAATCAGGCGGTTTATTACATCCGCTTGGCGCAAGTGGTGTCTGTTCGCCTCGGCGATTAATGGAAAAGGAGGAAAAGAGTCGTGGTATTTCAGCGGATCGACCGGCTGGCGATTGAATTGCCGAAGCCCAAATACGCGGACCCCAATGCGGCTGCCGCTGTCCAGGAGCTGCTTGGCGGCCGTTTCGGAGAAATGTCGACGTTAAACAATTATTTGTTTCAGTCATTCAATTTTCGGCAAAAACAGAAGCTGCGCCCGTTTTACGAGTTGGTGGCGAGCATCACCGCCGAAGAGTTTGGCCATGTCGAGCTCGTGTCCAATGCGATCAACCTTTGCTTGACCGGCTCCACCCATCCAGGTGATCCGGATACAGCGCCGATGAAGGATGCGAAAGACAAGCGCAATACGTATCATTTTATCGCGACGGCGCAGACGGCGTTTCCCGGCGATTCGATGGGGAAGGCGTGGACGGGGGAGTACGTGTTCAACAGCGGCAACTTGATTTTGGATTTGCTTCACAACTTTTTCCTTGAATGCGGAGCGCGCACGCATAAAATGCGCGTCTATGAAATGACGGACCACCCTACCGCCCGCGAGATGATCGGCTACTTGCTTGTGCGCGGGGGCGTTCATGTTTTGGCGTACGCCAAGGCGTTGGAAGTGGCGACGGGCGTTGATGTGACGAAGCTTCTGCCAATCCCGAACCTCGATAACCGCGTGTTCGATGCGGCGAGAAAGTATGAGGATCAAGGCGTCCACCGCCGACTTTATACGTTCAGCGATCGCTATTACAAAGAAATCGTCCGCATTTGGAAAGGAACCCATCCAAGCGACGGCCAGCCGCTCGAGGTGGTCGAAGGAGCGCCCCAAGGGGGGGCGATCCCCGATTTGGACGAAGTGCCGGAAGAATTCGCTCCCGGGATTTCGGCCGAAGATTTTTTGGAAATCGCCAAGCGGCTGCAGCGGTCGGCAGGGTTGTGATGAGGCGCCCAACGGCGCCTGATTTTTTTTGGAAAGCCGGTCGTTGAACAAAAAGGGCGGCGCAACGAAGAGATGACGCCAATGTTGTTTTTTCCCTTCACTTGAGCGTCCATGATTGGAGGAATCGCTATCTTTCTTCATGTTGTCCGCCGGCGGCGCGGGCCGCAGCGGTTTGGAGCACGTCGAGGAATGTTCAGGCGCTTTTTGGCAAATACCGTTGTCGGTCGAGGATGGCGGCGGCTTCCGCTGTCATCGAAGAGTCGATGATCTCCAGCACCTTGATGACGGGGAGGCGAAACAAGGCTACAGTGGATTGCGGCACAATGGTGGCTCCGAGGCCTTGGGCGACAAGGGAGAGCAATATGGTCGCGTCCGGGCATTCGCATAGAACGTTCGGTTCAAAGCCATGGCGGCGGCATTCCTCGATGACCCGCTCGTACTGTCCGGCGCCGTGCACCCGGTGGAGAAGGAGAAGCGGCCGATCCGCAAAATCGCGCATGTATAACGCGGTTTGGCCGGTCTTCCATTGCGCCGGCAACACGCCGTTTGATGAGGAAGGAAACGTGGATTTTGCGGCGCTTGCCGCGCTCATCGATTGGCATATTGAAAGCGGCACGCACGGCATTTCCGTCACGGGAACGTCTTTTACGCGGAAATGGTGAAGACGCGCCTTGTTGGCGAGGCGTATCATGTGAATGGTCAGTTTTTAAACTATACCGTTTATAAACCAGTCGGCGTCGCCGGGCTCATTACGCCGTAATACGCCGTTTATGCTGGAAACGTGGAAGGTGGCTCCCGCGCTGGCGACCGGCAACACCGTTGTCTTGAAGCCGGCCGAATGGTCACCGTTGACGGCGAATAAACTGGCGGAAATCATCGATGAAGCCGGGCTGCCCCGCGGGGTGTTCAACGTCGTGCACGGGTTTGGCGAAACGGCGGGCGCCGCATTGGTTGCCCACCCGGATGTGCGCCTCATCTCGTTTACCGGCGAGACGACGACCGGCATGGAGATCATCCGCAACAGCGCGGCAACGTTGAAAAAAACATCGATGGAGCTCGGCGGCAAGTCGCCGCTCATCGTGTTCGCCGACGCCGATCTCGATCGGGCGCTTGACGCGGCGGTGTGGGGCGTGTTTTCGCTCAATGGCGAACGGTGCACGGCCAACTCGCGGCTGCTGCTCGAGCAGTCGATTTACGACGAATTTGTCGTCCGGCTGAAAGAGCGCGTCGACCGCATCGTCATCGGCGATCCGATGAACCCCGCGACCGAACTGGGACCGCTCATTCATCGCGATCATTGGGAGCGGGTGAACCGCTATATTGAGATCGCCAAACAGGAAGGGGCGGACGTCTATGCCCCGGGCGTTCCGAAAGGGCTGGAGCGCGGCAACTTTGTGCCCCCGACATTATTGCTTAACTGCCGCAACGATATGAAAGTGGCGCAGGAAGAAAATTTCGGACCGGTCATGGCCGTCATGTCTTTCACGAGTGAAGAAGAGGCTATTCGGTTGGCGAACGATGTGAAGTACGGATTGGCGGCGTACGTCTGGACGAACGACATGAAGCGCGGCCACCGCGTCGCCCAAGCGATCGAAAGCGGGATGGCGTGGGTCAACTCGCCGAACGTCCGCGATTTGCGCATCCCGTTTGGCGAGACGAAATACAGCGGCATCGGCCGCGAAGGCGGGCATTACAGCTTTGATTTCTATACGGAAGTGCAAGTTGTCCACGTCGCGGTCGGCGATCCGCCAATCCCCGCATTCGGCAAAGGGGAGAAACAGACCGCCTTGTCTGCCGAACAGGCATAATGGCTAGTCAATGTATACGATCTAGTATATGATAAACGTATGGAAACGAAAGCGAAAAACAAAACCCAATTGGCTTACGAGTATATTCTTTCTCGCATTGAAAACGGCGTCTATGGCCCGGGATACCGGGTCGTCATCGGCCAAATCGCCCGCGAGCTTGGACTCAGTAGCATCCCGGTGCGGGAGGCGATCCGCCAGCTTGAAGCGGAAGGGCTTGTCGAGCTCAAACCGTATACGGGCGCCGTTGTGAGCAACATCAACGAGAAAGAATATATCGAGACGCTGTCGGTGTTGGCTGTGCTGGAAGGCTATGCGACCGCGCTCGGCTCCCCCCATTTGACAAAGGAGGCGATCGATCGGCTTGAGCAAGTAAACGAGCGGATGGAGCGGGCGCTTGAAGAGCTGGAGCTGGAACGGTTCAGCGAGCTGAACTATGAATTTCACTCTCTGATTTACGCCCATTGCGGCAACGCCTATCTTGAAGAGCAAATCAAGCAAATTTGGCAGCGGATGAAGCGCATCCGCGCCTACGGCTTCACCTTTGTGCCGCAGCGGGCGAAAGCATCGATCGAAGAACATCGAGAGATCATCCGTCTGTTGCGTGAACAGGCGCCGCCGCATGAAATCGAACAATACGTTCGTCAACACAAAATCAACACCGCCGAAGCGTTTAAGCGGCGGCGCTGACCTTCTTCCGCTGAGCGGGTGGCAGAGGCGTACCTTGGAGCGGCGGGCCGCCGATGACAGCCGTATATCGTCGTTGTTTCTTTCCCCTATTTCTGCTATGATGGGGGTAGATTTGACCCTCATTTCGGCATGAATGGGGCCTAGCCATAGAGGCAAGATGTCGGACGAAGCGCCCGTCGTGTGGAAACATCAAGAAGGAAAGCCGCCCAACCGCCAGCTGAAGGCGTAGGGCTGCTGGATGACGAAAAGGGAAGGATGGGAGAAACGTATGGATGATCGTACATTTCGCAGAGCCATGGGAAAATTTGCGACCGGCGTGACGGTCGTGACGACCGACTTTCAAGGGGAAGCGAAAGGAATGACGGCGAACGCGTTTATGTCCGTTTCGCTCGACCCGAAACTTGTCGTCGTCTCCATTGGCCATAAAGCGCGAATGCATGACATTGTCAAGCAAACGGGGAAATTTGCCGTCAACATTTTGCGGCGCAATCAAGAGGAGTTGTCGCGCTTGTTTGCCAGCCAGTTGAAAGAAGAGCGCCCCGTTTCGTTTGATTGGGTGAACGGCCATCCGATTTTGCCGGAGGCGTTGGCGAATATTTTATGCAACGTCCACAGCACGTACGTGGCCGGCGATCATACGCTTTACTTTGGGGAAGTGACCGATATTTTGATGAAAGACGAACCGGGCGACCCGCTCTTGTTTTTTGAAGGGAAGTACCGGAGCATTGGACAATAAGCGCCCTTGGATGGATCGGGGCCGCTATTGTCATGCGGGGACGACGCGACAGACGTTTCAGGCCCGTCATCTTGCATTTCGGCCGTTTCCATGGCGCTATTTAGAAAAGGTGTCCCGCTGTTTGGGACACCTTCGTTGTTATTTTTTCAATACATCGTGATCGACGTACCGTTCGCCGTTCAGCTCGCTGATGACGTTGATGGCGACTTTCGCACCGTCGCCCGCTGTGATGATCGTATGGACGCTGACGCCAGCGACCGTCCCGGCCGCCCAAATGGCCGTCGATGTTCGTCTTGCCGTTGGCGTCGACGTCAAGCACCGTTTTAATGCGCGGCTCCGTACCCGGTTTGGTGCGCAGGCCGATTTTTTCCGCTAAATCGGTCGCCAAACCGGTGGCGAAGATGACGTGTTTCGTTTCATCCTATTTCGCGCAGGAGACTCCCACTTCAACGACCAAAGGGAGTAAGTGGGAGAGGAATGCGCGTTCCCCTTTTCTTTTGTGTATGATAGAATAAAGGCGTGGAGAAAACCGTTTAATAAAGGCACTCCAATAACTGTTACTCGATGTATGGAGTTGGTTACAGGAAACGTTGTAACCGTAAAACATCGAGCGTAGATCCGTCTGTTGTGTGTGGAATCCAAGTACTGCCAACAGACAGACCGAGAGAATCGGTAACGATGCAGGCATGACCTGCGTCGTTGGGTAGTTGTCAACCTGCCCTGATGCAACCCCAAGTCAAGGAAGGAGGACGAAGTCCGCTTGTACTTCTGGGGAGTTGCAAGCCCCCACTTCAAGCGTTAGCTAAGTGGGGGTAGTTGACAGGATCCAGCTTCTGTTTCGAGACGGAATCCCCCGTCTGTTTTTTGCACATCCGTCACTTGTGCTTCCACCAATTCTGCTCCGAATTTTGCGGCTTGTTTTTTCCCGGTTTCCACCAATTCCGGGCCGCTGATTTGCGGAACGCCGTAATGGTTTTCCACCCAAGCGCGCTTTGTCATGCCTTTGTCGCTGTCAAACAAGACCGTTCTCTTCCCGGCTTTGGCGGCGAAAATGGCGGCGCTTGCCCCTGCAGGCCCGGCGCCGATGATGGCGATGTCGTACATCGTGCATCCTCCCTTTGTTATTTGTTAGAATATTAACACTATGAGTGTAGCACAAATGGGAAGCGGAACAAAATCATCCGCACTATCATTTAATAATAATTTTTAATTTATATTTACTATAAACAAAAAGTGTGTATAATAGAATGTAGAAGGAGTGCAAAGGGGAGAAAGATCGATGAACAAGCCGATGATTTGTGAACAATGCCGCCAGCCTATTCGGCGGCTGAAACATTCATTGCTTTGCCAGTGCGGGATGAAAATGGTTGTGCAAAAATAATACAGCGAAAAGCGGCTTCCTGTTTCTGTCGCATTCAACCGGCGAATGGCGCCGGTTTTTTTATCTTCTCATTTACGAAATCGGAAAATCTTTATTGCAACTTATATAGGTACTGGCCTAAGCAACGGGCGTTTTTTCTGCATACAGTGGGACTAAAGCAAGTGGAAGGAGGAAAGCAAGATGAGCCATCTCCAAGCAGCGGATGAACGCATTTGGCGGCCGCACCCGTTTTTCTTCGGCGCTCCGTTTTTTGGCGGCTTTTTAGGCGGTTTGCTCGGGAGCGCATTAGTTCCGCTGTTTTTCTATCCGTTGTGGTATGTCCCCATTTGGTGGTGAGAAACCGGCAAGGGTTGGGCGGACGACCCACCCTCTTTTCTTGTTTGTTGCATATGAATACAGTGTAGCATTCTAGCTTTGGGGAAAGGAGAAGGAACGATGCCATTTCCAGGATTGTTGTTTGGCGCCCCATTTGTCGGCGGCTTCTTGGGCGGACTGCTCGGCGGCGCGTTAGCTCCGCGTCCGTTTTACCCGTATCCGCCGTATCCGCCGTATCCGCCGTATCTGCTATATCCGCCGTATCCGCCGTATCCAGACTGGTGGGATTGATCGTCTATTCATGAAAGAATAAGCATCCCTGTGGAACAAGAAGGGGTGCTTATTCAATGATCTCGGTGTCGCGGATGCGGACGTCGGCTGTTTGCAGCATGTTCCACACGGATTCGGATGGCGCTGCCATCCCTTTCTCCCCTTTCTGCACCCGGTCTTCTTAACGGATTGAGAAAGAGGATGTCCTTTTGCTGTTCGGACATCCTCTTGCTTTGTTATTGCATGACATTCCCTTGATAAGGGAGCTGATTCGTATACCCTTGGAACTGCTGGTACATTTGCTGAAGCTTTTGCGGATCGGCGGCTTCAAGTTTGTACCAGCCTTTTTTGAACATCAACTGTAGATGAGCAAATTCACTTACATAAATTGACAACTAAACAAAAAAGGAGACATGAACCGGACTCCTTGGGTAAAATAGATGTGCTCAAAACCCATTCACACAAGGAGGTTCATGTCTCATGAATAGATTAGCACATCACCAAGGAATCCACAAGTTTTTCTTCACGCTGGGGTTGACGCTGCAGCTTTCCAAACCGGTCATCAAGCATCTCATTCATATTGTCGATGCCTTGACCACCAAGGGATTCTCGGGAACATTGACTGATATTCATTACTGGAGCTTTCATCCGAATCATCGAACGACGCTCAGTCACTTTTTCACGAAAAGCCCTTGGAACGAGGAAAGGCTGCTTGGGAAGCTTCAAGAGTGGATCCTTTCCCAGGTCGAACGACTGGCCAAACGGAAGAATCAACCCCTTTTKGTTTCGATTGATGATACGATTTGCCAAAAAACAAAGCCTTCGTCACGGGCTGTGCACGCCATTCAAGGGTGCGACTGGCACTACTCGCATAAAGATCATCAATCGGTCTGGGGGCATTCGCTCGTTTGGCTGATGGTGCACACCTTCACGCAGGCGTTCCCATTTGCGTTCCGCCTGTATGACAAGAAAGCGGGAAAAAGCAAGATCGACCTGGCGATCGAGATGCTTTCCTCGCTCAAGGTGAAGCGGGCTCAGCGGGTGTATGTGCTCATGGATTCGTGGTATCCGTCYAARAAGCTCATCGAAGCCTGTCTGAAACAGGGATTCCATGTCATCGCGATGCTCAAGACGAACCGGATTCTCTACCCGAAAGGCATCGCCATCCAAGCCAAGCAGTTTGCCCGCTATATCGAGTCCAAAGACACCCGCCTCGTCACGGTGGGGCAGGAGCGTTATCGCGTGTATCGCTATGAGGGGGCCATCCATGGCCTCGATGACGCGGTGGTGCTGCTGGCTTGGAAGGCGGATCAGCCGATGGCGCCGGAACATCTTCATTGCATCTTGAGCACCGACCGGGAACTCGGGGACGAAGACATCTTGCGTTACTACGCCCAGCGCTGGACGATCGAGTGCTTTTTCCGGCAGGCGAAAGATCAACTGAAGCTGGATGGATACCGCGTTCGCCACATTCGGGCGGTGAAACGGTATTGGGCGGTGGTGCTGTTGGCCTGCGTGTACAGCATCGCCGAATCCCGACAAAACCTCTCCACCGGGCTGGAGCTTCTTCGGTCGCGGAAAGACCACAGCGTCGTCGAGTTCATTTATGACGCTGCAAAGCAAGAGATTCCCATTGATGTGATCAAAAAACAGCTCCGTATCGCGTAAGGGGTATCCTGTTTGTCTCTCTAACCATGGAAATTATTGTAATGAAAAATGCTCATCTACAGTATTCATTCCTTCTTCTTTGCGCAAATCCAACGTGAGCGACCGTTTATTGCGCGCCAGTCCGGGCCAGCGGAGCGGCTCCCCATCCTTGAACGGCCCGACATGGCGGAGCGTATCCCCTTTTCCTGGCAATTCCACCTTGATGACATCGGCGCCAAAATCACCGAGCAAAACCGCCCCAAACGGCGCCGCGATCATTGTCGACACATCGAGCACTTTGACGCCTTCCAGCGGCAAACGCGCCATGACAATCTCCTCCCCCATTTCGATTTATTGTCCGTATGTCATGATGACCGACAACGCGGTCCGGACGTCTTCAATCGGAATTTGCCCCGGCGCCGAGCTTTGCCGTCCGACTGCAAAGGTGACGGCAGAGCCGAACAATCCGCCTGCCAGGCGGGTGATGGCGCCCGATGCCCCCATCGACATCGTGATCAGCGGGATGTCCACCTCTTTTCGCGCTTCTTCCGTCGCCTGCAGCAGCGTGAGCACATCCCCCCGCGTTTTCGGCATCACAGCTGCTTTCGCGATGTCGGCGCCGCATTGTTCCGCTTGACGCATTTTCGCGACAAGCTCTTCCTTCGATGGCGTATGATCAAAATTGTGGTAAGACAACACAAGGCGCACTCCATATCGGCGCGTCAGCTCCCGGACGATCGGGATGCGCGGCCCATGGGCAAGCTCGTAATCAAGCAAATCGATCGCCCCGCTTTCACAGACGGTTTCAAACAACCGAATCTTTTCCTCTTCCGTCAACGAAATCGGTTGCCCGCCTTCCTGTTCGGAACGAACCGTAAACAAAATCGGGATGTCTCCGGCAATCGCCCGCATCTTTCTCGATGTGGCCGCCACTTCCTGTTCGTCCCGAATCGCCTCGAAAAAGTCCGCCCTCCATTCAATGAGATGCGGCTTTTTCTCCGTGATTTGCCTTGTTTCCTCCAACACTTGCTTCGCGTCCGCTCCGACGACCGGGGCGCAAATGCACGGTTCGTCTCCCCCGATCAAGACATTGCGCACACGGACAGCACGCTTTGCAATCGCCATATGCTCTCCCCCTTATGGTCGATAACCTAGTTTTTCGGAAATGGCTTGTGCTCCTTCTTTTACGAGCCTCTCGAATTGTTCCATCACTTCCCGTGTAAATCGATGCGCCGGCCCAGAGACGGACAAGCAGGCGCCCACTTCCCCGCGGATGTCGAAAATGGGCGCCGCAACGGCCGCAGAGCCGACTTCCCGTTCATCGATGCTAGACGCAACGCCGCGCTCCCGAATCACCTCAAGCTCCGCCGCTAGACGATCCAATCGTTCCTTTGTCGGCACTTGCGCAAAAATCCGCTCTTGAACTTCGGGCGATTGATAGGCCAACAATACTTTTCCCCCCGCCCCCGCCCAAAGCGGCAGCCGCTCGCCGATTCTCACCATATGGCGCAGCGCCTGAAGCCCCTCGCACTGTTCGACGCAAACGCGGGCATCTTGTTCCAGCACGTATAAGTTCACCGTCTCCCGCGTCTCGTCGCGCAGCCGCTCCATCACCGGCCGCGCGATTTCCCGCACTTTAATCGATTTGCCGGCAATATATCCTAAATAGTACAATCCTTGTCCAAGACGGTACTTTAACGTCTCCGGATCTTTGACGACCAAGCGGTTTTGCTCCAGCGTGGCGAGCAGGCGCGTCGTCGTCGATTTGGCGAGCGAAATCTTTTTCGCAATTTCCGTGAGTGATAGCTCTTGTTCCTCGAGGGTAAAACAATACAAGATGTCAATGGCCCGCTGCACCGTGCGCAAGCCGGCTTCGTGTTTTTTTTCTTCCTGCACCTGTTTGTTCCCCCCTTCCTTATGTTCCGTTAAACGGAATTTCATTTCTTTCAGTGGAAAATTACTCCCATTTTAGCATCTTCATTCACCGCCGTTCAAGCTTTTTTTCGCGTTTCTTTCCTTTTTGCTTTCAACAAGAGAAAGGGCGGCGAAGCCTTTTTTCATTTAAACGTCTGTGTGAAGGGACATATGCTGCGTTAGGCCTGTCTTCCTGCCCGTCCATTGTCTGAACGGATTGCATAAACAGTTCAAATTTTTCAGTAAGTTATGGACAAACGAAAGCGAACTTTGTTATAATTCATTCAAGAATTCCATTTAAAGAAAACAAGTTACATACAATGGAACAAAAAAGAGGGGGGATGATCAGCGAACATTTGAGAACCGATCACTTCATGGAATGATCGAACATCAAAACGCGATGTCCAGCGATTCCTCCCCCACTTACTCCCTTTGGTCGTTGAAGTGGGGGTCTCCTCGCCAAAGACAATGAAAGGGAACTCGCTATTTTGAACATATCCCTGTCAAGTAGACAGTGTGAAAAATACCCACCTTCTTCAGCTGCTTGTTAGGATAGTGGAATGAGGAAACGTTGTCAAGGAAAGCACTTGACAACGTCTCCTTCATTCCACTTCATCGTTGGCAAGCTGAAGAAGGAGACATTCTCAGCCGTTCGTCTGCTATATAGGTGCAATTTGAATCTTTAACATTTGTAGTTTTTACAGAGCGATTGGATCGACTGTCGGGCGAGCGAACAATGCCGCTTCCGGAACCATGTATGGGGCTGCGAAGCGGGTGATTGTTCGGTCACCGCCAGTCGAAAAGTGGATAAGCGACTTTTCCGTCAATGATATGTTAAACTTTTTCGTTGCATGTATATACACTTCGTTTTTTCACAGCGGCGCGAATTATCTGCTGATCGATTTGCAAGTTCATTTGTCGGAAAAAATGTGCAAAGGAAACTCTTAGTATTCTGCAAAAACAGAAACTTGTCCCTGAAAAAAGTTATAACTTGTTTGAAACTCACCCTAGTATTAAGAAGAGAATAGAAAATATTATATAGACTCCCATGACAAAAAAATTTCGTCACCATCGGAAGGATGAAAACAACCTTCTGTCGAATGGTCTCCTTGCAGCTGGGGTCATGAGGTCGTTGTATCTATGGTACGTAAAAGTCCGATATATAGACGGACCCCAGTAGTCTGGTGCACTACGGAATGTCGCTCCCTTGAGGGAAGCACGCAGGATAGAATGCTTGAACAAAGGCTACTGCACCAGCTGTTTTTGAGAACGAAGCAGGGAGGGAGACCGATGCGCGTCTTGTATGAACGCTGTTGCGCCCAGCTCGCCAAAGGGCGGCTGAAACAAAAAACGGAAGAGCTCCGGCGCGCGTTGAAAGGAGTGATAGGGCCGCATCAACGCATGATGCTGGCCGAGCAATGTGTAAACTAGCACATTATTTCAGAATCCCTTTTTCAAATTATTTCAGGCGGATTCGGAAATAATGTGCAAAATTTTTGCGGATTGCTCCGGATTTTGCACATTCTTTCGGAACGTTTGCACGCTCTTTCAGATGAAGATTTCCAGCGCGCCTGATGGACCTATGGAAAAGAGAAAGCACAAAAGAGGCCGATTCGGCCCCTTTCRTGCTAATACCCCATTTCCTCTGCGGCCATGCGCACCAYTTCTTCGTCAATGGCGTCCTTTTTCAGCTGATACCCGTATAACAGGCACGTCGTGGCCAACGTGTTGATCACCCGAGGCCATCCCCGCGACTGCAGGGCAATCGCCTCTAACGCCGATGGGGTGAAGATCGGATGCTTCGCCCCGGCCTGTTTCATCCGATGTTCGATGTAGCCCGCCACCTCTTCCTTCTCCAGMGGCCCCATCCGGTATCGCATGATGATCCGCTGGTCGAGAGGGCGGTGCTGATTGAGCCGCAGCTTCCCCTGTAAATGGGGCAGCCCGGCCAAAATCAAGACAAATGGGTTGGTCGAATCCATCTCAAAGTTGAACAAGATCGCGATGTCCTGTAAAAATGCATCCTTCGCTAAATGCATCTCATCCAAAATGAACACCGGCGTGATCCGCCGTTCATGATACAATCGCTCGATCGCCTGCTGGATTTGGCGGAAGAGGTCTACCTTGCGGTACTTCGGTTCCTCTCCTAATCCCAAGGCCAGTCCACGGTAAAAATCCATCACGCCTCCGGTGGATAACGGAAAGTAGACGACATGATACAATGATGGATTCAATGACTCTTTCAGCGCCCGAAGGGCGAACGTCTTGCCCGCCCCCGGCTCTCCGATCAACAGCCCGATCCCCCGGGTTCGTTTCACGTACTCCAGCGCCCGCAACGCTTCCTGAAATGACGCCCCTTGATACGCCTCGGACGGGTCTGTTTCTTTCGCAAACGGCTCCCGCGAAAGGGAGTAAAACGATTTATACACCGTGTTCTCCCTCCTTCGCCGGAATCGCCGCAAACGGGGACCGATGGCGTTTTACATAGGCRTTGTCCTCCAAACGCACCCGAATGGCTTCCGCCACCCGTTTGCCMTCTTCGTACACATAGACGCCTCGTTCGTCATAGCGGAGCTCAATCGATTGCCCAATGAACCGAGGCGGCACTTCGTATAGCTGTTTATTCAGGGTGATCGTGCCATCGGCTTTCACCTTGCGGTGCTCCCGTTTCAGAAAAATCGCATCCAGCCAATCGCCATCTTCGATGAACGACACGAGATGCACTTGCGATTGAAACACCTCATGCGGCGTTTTTCCGTCCAGTGAGGCGTGCGGTTTTCGATGATACTCCTCTTCAAGCCACTTCCAAAAACGCTCGTTCAACTCGTCAAGCGATTTCGGCGGATTCAGCTCCAACAGTGGATAAAACCGTGTCTGTACGGTGCGGAAGAACCGTTCGATTTTCCCTTTGCTTTGCGGRTCATACGGCTGGGTGTGGATGAGYGTAATCCCCATCTCGGCGCACGCATACTGCAGCACCTCGGACCGATAAATTTTCCCGTTGTCCGAGTAAATGCGYTTCGGCTTCCCGCAACGAAGCACCGCTTCCTTCGTGACGATCCGCAGCCCGTCAAACTTCTCCGAAGGGAAAAATTGGGCATATGGCACTAACCGCGAGCAGTCATCGATATACGCGATCAAAAACGTTTTCTGGGCTTTCCCATGGACGCGAATCGTGGGTCCATGGGATAAGTCCCCTTGCCATAGCTCATTGATCTGGTCATACGCAAAACGCTTTCGCTCCGGCATCGGCAAGATTTCTTTTCCCACCAGGTTGTGTTTTTTCAACAATCGGTATATAGTAAAGTARGAGGTATGATTTTCTGGGATTTCCCCCTGCTCGATCAGGTGTTCGTAGAACACCGTCACGGGCATGGTGGGATGTTCTTTTCTTAGGGCTAAAATATGATCCTCATCATCGGGCGACAGACGCCTTGAGTGGCCGCGGTCCGAACGGCGCTTCGGCTTTAAGGCGTCAAAGCCCCCTTTTTTGTATCGGGTGCACCAATCGAGGATCGTCTTGGCTGCGATTCGTTTGTCGCCCTGGTGGGGAACATGGTGCACTCGCTCGCTCACCTCTTTCAGATACGTCTTCGGTTCCACCTGCCCATTCACCAACGGAGCGATTAGCCCGTACCGAAACAGGGCAATGTCGTGTCTCATCGACTCATYCATTCRAATCTCCTCCTKGTCTCACTTGGAATCAGGACCGTTCCGGTCCGTCTGCCCTTATCGTACCGGATCGCTTTTTCTCCGTCGATAGGAAAGGTTTGTGGGAACCTCAACTATTTCCAATTTAGGATATGTATGTAAAATCAGGATCCCATTTGATTCGCAAAAGGGTGTCGGAATCCGTCCTTCCACATGTCTCTGATGACCGAATCAAGACCGTGTTTCTCCAACGTCCGGATCCACCAGGAAGCCCGTTCCTTTTCTTTTTTCACGATAGGGCC
This sequence comes from Geobacillus sp. Sah69, assembly GCF_001414205.1. Taxonomy (NCBI): domain Bacteria; kingdom Bacillati; phylum Bacillota; class Bacilli; order Caryophanales; family Anoxybacillaceae; genus Geobacillus; species Geobacillus sp. Sah69. The sequence goes on from NZ_LLKS01000031.1 coordinate 22,467, forward strand.
TATGATCCTCCACCGCCTCGCAAAAAAGCTGTGAAGGCTTGATAGGTTTCGGCAGAACCGTCGGACATAAAAGATGATGCCGTCCTTTGTCGGGAGAAACGGAGCCCGGTTCGTCCCCTCGGTCAATCCTAACTGCTCTTTCACGACTTGCCATATGGCGGACAACGTATACTGAAAATACGGGAGGAGAAAGGAAGGCAGCACACTCACCGTCTTCAAGCATTCCCGACAGCGATACCGGACAATCCAAATGCGATAATCACCATGTGGGGTCAATGCGTTTCGCTCATAGTAACCGTGGCGGTGCAACGGGCGCTTGGCCCGGCAATGCGGACACTTTTTCAGAAGAGGGAAGTCGTTTTCTTTTCCACGCTCTGCATACGTTTGGACGTCAATGCCAAAGTCATGAAATTGAATCACGTCCTCYTCCCCCTCCTATGAACCGATGGATTTTCTCTTCCGAAATAATTCACAAAAAATTTAGCACATTCTTTCAGAAAAGGGGAGAGGGCTTTCTGAAGGAATGTGCAAAAAAATGTCTCTTTTGTTCCGAAATAAAGTGATAATTTACATTTCCACTCTCATTTCCATAAATACCATTAAGAAAAAGGGAAAGAAGGTGAAGTTTTATACTGCAGCTGCGCTAGTGAATGCGTTATTAGAAGCAAATGACAAGGGATCACTAGGCAAATTTCTCAAACAAATCGAGAAATTAGACCTCTTGGTCATAGACGAATTGGGCTACATCCCATTGCATAAACAAGGAGCAGAATTGTTATTTCAAATTATTTCCATGTGTTATGAAGCTAAAAGTATCATCGTAACGACAAATTTACAATTTGGACAATGGAACAATGTATTTGGTGATCCAATATTAACAGAAGCAGTGATTGATCGATTGATACATCACTCCCATTTAATCATTTTTAAAGGCGATAGTCATCGCTATAAAGATTCAATCTCACTCAACCAATAACGGAATTTGGCAAGTGGCATTTTTAATTGCCATTTCATGCATTTTTTACTTGCCAAAAACACCCGGAAGCAATACTCATCACCCGGATTCCTAAAGATGCGAATTCTCTTGCTAGCGGTAATGTCATTCCGACAATGGCCCCTTTAGAGGCGCTGTAGGCAGCCTGTCCAATCTGTCCGTCAAAAGCAGCAACGGAAGCAGTATTGATAATCACGCCCCGCTCCCCGTGTTCATTCGGCTCGTTTTCAGCCATCTTTTCTGCTACCAGACGAATCATGTTAAACGTCCCGACAACATTAACTTGCAAAACTTTCTCGAAAAAAGCGAGATCATGCACGCCTTTTTTCCCTAATGTTTTTTTCGCAAGCGCCATGCCCGCACAATTTACTAAAATATGTACAGCACCAAAAGTTTCAATTGCTTTTTCAATCCCCAATCGAGTCTTTTCTTGTATTTTGCAAGTGAGTTTTATAAATACGGAATCAAGGTGATTTTTACATCAAGATGGTGTTGCAAAACTAGAGTAAAAACTCGAAGTTATGCATAAGGATGCAACATAACACATGCAGTACATATCGATGAAATCCATACCATCTTGGCTGTTCCAACCCGTCACTCTTTAACTCATTAAATACTCGTTCAATCTCACGACGAAGTCCAAACAGCCATTGGCCAAATCTCGTTTTCAAAAAGACAGGAAGAACCCGGCCATAGACATCTTTTCGTTCCTCGCTATTGCGGCGGTTGATAGGGGAAATGAATAGGATTCCTGACTGCTCTGCTGTTTGACGAACCTTTTCACTGTCATACGCGGCATCGCCCAATACAAATTCGATATCCCACTGCTTTAAAGAAACAAGCAATTCTGGTGCTACTGCCGCATCATTTCGATTCGCTGTGGTCAACACATGAGATAAAATGATTCCCTCGGCGGTGGTGCAGAGATGGAGTTTATATCCTTTAAACCAGTGATATCGGGTGGACACTCCCCACTTCGCCTGTGAATCGTAAAGACTGCTTCGAAGGGCCGTGCTGTCGATCAGCACGATTTGGGGATAACGTACTTCTAGATCTTTGAGTAGCTGTGCATGAAAAACAGGAAATCCTTGTTCCCGGAACCACTTCGCCGCACGGGAAAACGTAGAAAGGTGAGGGACTTCACCAAGCCCACAGGCCCGTTGAAAACAGCGAAAACGCTGCAGGATGCGCACTAATTTTCGCAAGGAATCAATGGAAAAATAGGTTTTCAAAAAGAAACATTTCAACAACGATTTTTTCGACACCGGCGGTCTTCCTGTCACATACGGTGTTTCCGGCAATGATAGCGAGTCGATATACCGAAATAATGCTTCTAAAATTGGGTCAATTTCATAAGTCCATGCATGTTCGCTGTTCCAATTGGAAATCATAATAGTGTCCACCCCTTGGAGAGTTGTTTTTTTGGTCACTGTATATGATTTCCAAGGTGGTGGATTTTTTATGTGCATTTATGCATTCGTTATGCGTTTTGCAACACGTTCATCAACAAAACAACCACCGTTCTCTCCTAAACTGTCGATCGAAGCACTATATGGGATTTTCGCACAAGTCGAGGGCCAGAATATTTCCGGTAGAAGAAAGGATACTATGAAACAATTTCCTTCTTCTATATTTGGATATAAACGGATTGGAAAAAGAAAAGATGTTAAGTACCCGTGGTGCTAGATAAAATCAAACAAGCATAAAAATAGCCCTTGCATGAAGGATCTCCTTTAAAATGAAAGTGCTACCAAACATTTAAAAGGAGAAGTCCCATGCAAGAGCACTTTCATTTTACAACAGACGAAGCGAAAATTCAAAAACAATATGCAGCGATTTTGTTCTTTGTATCTGGACAATTGTCTTTGATTCAGATGTATTTACAACGCCGAAATCACCATTTGTTGAAGCAAGAAGATGAAGTCATCATCGTCGTCCATGTTCTTGGAAAGTTGTTAGGTTTTACATCCGAACGAGCTTGGCACCGATTTGTGATCGGAAACTTATTTTCGAAAGATTTATTTCCTGAACGCTCTCGATATAACCGCCGTTGTCGAAATCTTGGCTTTGCCGTCAAATGGATACGATATCAACTAGCCAAACGCGGGCAACATCACGCTTATGCGGTAGTGGATAGCTTACCTATTGAACTCTGCCACCACGCACGAATGTATCGCGCCAAACGGTTTCAAGGAATCGCAGATATCGGGTATTGTGCATCCAAAAAGATGGCTTACTATGGTGTAAATTATCACTTTATTTCGGAACAAAAGAGACATTTTTTTGCACATTCCTTCAGAAAGCCCTCTCCCCTTTTCTGAAAGAATGTGCTAAATTTTTTGTGAATTATTTCGGAAGAGAAAATCCATCGGTTCATAGGAGGGGGAGGAGGACGTGATTCAATTTCATGACTTTGGCATTGACGTCCAAACGTATGCAGAGCGTGGAAAAGAAAACGACTTCCCTCTTCTGAAAAAGTGTCCGCATTGCCGGGCCAAGCGCCCGTTGCACCGCCACGGTTACTATGAGCGAAACGCATTGACCCCACATGGTGATTATCGCATTTGGATTGTCCGGTATCGCTGTCGGGAATGCTTGAAGACGGTGAGTGTGCTGCCTTCCTTTCTCCTCCCGTATTTTCAGTATACGTTGTCCGCCATATGGCAAGTCGTGAAAGAGCAGTTAGGATTGACCGAGGGGACGAACCGGGCTCCGTTTCTCCCGACAAAGGACGGCATCATCTTTTATGTCCGACGGTTCTGCCGAAACCTATCAAGCCTTCACAGCTTTTTTGCGAGGCGGTGGAGGATCATAGGCCCTATCGTGAAAAAAGAAAAGGAACGGGCTTCCTGGTGGATCCGGACGTTGGAGAAACACGGTCTTGATTCGGTCATCAGAGACATGTGGAAGGACGGATTCCGACACCCTTTTGCGAATCAAATGGGATCCTGATTTTACATACATATCCTAAATTGGAAATAGTTGAGGTTCCCACAAACCTTTCCTATCGACGGAGAAAAAGCGATCCGGTACGATAAGGGCAGACGGACCGGAACGGTCCTGATTCCAAGTGAGACAAGGAGGAGATTCGAATGGATGAGTCGATGAGACACGACATTGCCCTGTTTCGGTACGGGCTAATCGCTCCGTTGGTGAATGGGCAGGTGGAACCGAAGACGTATCTGAAAGAGGTGAGCGAGCGAGTGCACCATGTTCCCCACCAGGGCGACAAACGAATCGCAGCCAAGACGATCCTCGATTGGTGCACCCGATACAAAAAAGGGGGCTTTGACGCCTTAAAGCCGAAGCGCCGTTCGGACCGCGGCCACTCAAGGCGTCTGTCGCCCGATGATGAGGATCATATTTTAGCCCTAAGAAAAGAACATCCCACCATGCCCGTGACGGTGTTCTACGAACACCTGATCGAGCAGGGGGAAATCCCAGAAAATCATACCTCTTACTTTACTATATACCGATTGTTGAAAAAACACAACCTGGTGGGAAAAGAAATCTTGCCGATGCCGGAGCGAAAGCGTTTTGCGTATGACCAGATCAATGAGCTATGGCAAGGGGACTTATCCCATGGACCCACGATTCGCGTCMATGGGAAAGCCCAGAAAACGTTTTTGATCGCGTATATCGATGACTGCTCGCGGTTAGTGCCATATGCCCAATTTTTCCCTTCGGAGAAGTTTGACGGGCTGCGGATCGTCACGAAGGAAGCGGTGCTTCGTTGCGGGAAGCCGAAACGCATTTACTCGGACAACGGGAAAATTTATCGGTCCGAGGTGCTGCAGTATGCGTGCGCCGAGATGGGGATTACACTCATCCACACCCAGCCGTATGACCCGCAAAGCAAAGGGAAAATCGAACGGTTCTTCCGCACCGTACAGACACGGTTTTATCCACTGTTGGAGCTGAATCCGCCGAAATCGCTTGACGAGTTGAACGAGCGTTTTTGGAAGTGGCTTGAAGAGGAGTATCATCGAAAACCGCACGCCTCACTGGACGGAAAAACGCCGCATGAGGTGTTTCAATCGCAAGTGCATCTCGTGTCGTTCATCGAAGATGGCGATTGGCTGGATGCGATTTTTCTGAAACGGGAGCACCGCAAGGTGAAAGCCGATGGCACGATCACCCTGAATAAACAGCTATACGAAGTGCCGCCTCGGTTCATTGGGCAATCGATTGAGCTCCGCTATGATGAACGGGGCGTCTATGTGTACGAAGATGGAAGGAAGGTGGCGGAGGCCGTTCGGGTTCGTTTGGAGGACAACGCCTATGTAAAACGCCATCGGTCCCCGTTTGCGGCGATTCCGGCGAAGGAGGGAGAACACGGTGTATAAATCGTTTTACTCCCTTTCGCGGGAGCCGTTTGCGAAAGAAACAGACCCGTCCGAGGCGTATCAAGGGGCGTCATTTCAGGAAGCGTTGCGGGCGCTGGAGTACGTGAAACGAACCCGGGGGATCGGGCTGTTGATCGGAGAGCCGGGGGCGGGCAAGACGTTCGCCCTTCGGGCGCTGAAAGAGTCATTGAATCCATCATTGTATCATGTCGTCTACTTTCCGTTATCCACCGGAGGYGTGATGGATTTTTACCGTGGACTGGCCTTGGGATTAGGAGAGGAACCGAAGTACCGCAAGGTAGACCTCTTCCGCCAAATCCAGCAGGCGATCGAGCGATTGTATCATGAACGGCGGATCACGCCGGTGTTCATTTTGGATGAGATGCATTTAGCGAAGGATGCATTTTTACAGGACATCGCGATCTTGTTCAACTTTGAGATGGATTCGACCAACCCATTTGTCTTGATTTTGGCCGGGCTGCCCCATTTACAGGGGAAGCTGCGGCTCAATCAGCACCGCCCTCTCGACCAGCGGATCATCATGCGATACCGGATGGGGCCKCTGGAGAAGGAAGAGGTGGCGGGCTACATCGAACATCGGATGAAACAGGCCGGGGCGAAGCATCCGATCTTCACCCCATCGGCGTTAGAGGCGATTGCCCTGCAGTCGCGGGGATGGCCTCGGGTGATCAACACGTTGGCCACGACGTGCCTGTTATACGGGTATCAGCTGAAAAAGGACGCCATTGACGAAGAARTGGTGCGCATGGCCGCAGAGGAAATGGGGTATTAGCACGAAAGGGGCCGAATCGGCCTCTTTTGTGCTTTCTCTTTTCCATAGGTCCATCAGGCGCGCTGGAAATCTTCATCTGAAAGAGCGTGCAAACGTTCCGAAAGAATGTGCAAAATCTGGAACAATCCGCAAAAATTTTGCACATTATTTCCGAATCCGCCTGAAATAATTTGAAAAAGGGATTCTGAAATAATGTGCTAATTTACATCGGGCGTTTAAGGAATCCCTGAATCTGTCACTGTATCACGTCGTTTATTTTCCATTGTCAACGGGAAGCGTGATGGACTTTTATCGCGGCCTTGCCTTCGGGCTCGGGGAAGAGCCGAAATACCGCAAGGTCGACTTGTTTTATCAAATCCAACAAGGGATCGAGCGCTTGTATCATGAACAACGGGTAACGTCAGTGTTCATCCTCGATGAAATGCATTTAGCGAAGGATGCCTTTCTGCAGGATATCGCGATCCTGTTCAACTTTCACATGGACTCAACAAATCCGTTTGTCTTGGTTTTGGCGGGGCTGCCCCATTTACAGGCAAAACTACGGTTGAATCAACACCGTCCGCTTCACCAACGAATCATCATGCGATACCAGATGGGGCCTCTTGATAAGGAAGAAGTGGTAGGATATATCGAACACCGCCTGAAACAGGCGGGGGCGAAACACCCGATTTTTACCCCAGCTGCCTTAGAAGCGATCGCCCTGCAGTCGCAGGGGTGGCCGCGGATCATCAACAACCTCGCCACCACTTGCCTGTTATACGGCGCTCAATTAAAAAAACATATGATTGACGAAGACATTGTGCGTATGGCAGCCGAAGAAATGGGGTACTGACACAGCAGGGGCTGATCGGCCCCTGTTATGTTTCATCCCGATCCATCCTCATTCTAGTTAATCATCCGAAATAATGTGCAAATGTTCGGAAATAATCTGCAAAACCTGGAATAATTCGCAAAGATTTTGCACATTATTTCCGAATCCGTCCGAAATAATTTGAAAAAGGGATTCTGAAATAATGTGCTAATTTACACAGGAGGGACATCAAACACTTGACGGATATCGACTTTGAACGGTTTGACTTCACGCAAAGAAGCTCCACATCCTTGACACGTATGCACACGGTGGACGACACGATGATGTGGATGTTCCACTTGACGGAGCGTCTTCCCCTCATGTCCCTCTTGCCCACCAGGCTTTTTGCCAGACGGCTCGCGGGAGGAACGCTTTTTCTCAAAACGGTCAGAAGATGGGGGCAAATGGCTATTGGAGCTGTTTTTTTTCGTGCGTGCTTCCAGCTCTTGAACACGGTACTTCAGTTGTTCATTTTCTTTGCGTAGCTGTTTGTTTTCTTTCAACAGTTGCTCAATGACTTGTTGCTGGTGAGTAATGAGCTGCTTTTGTTGTTGGACTTTGCCGATTAAGCTCTCAACTGTAAATACAGCTTGTTGTACCGTCAACATGTGATTCACCTCCTTGTCTATCAGTATTCACATCATAGACAAGGAAAGAAGAAAATATTCAGCTCACTTTATGATGTGGCTGAATAGTTACCCCGTACCCTTCTTCCTCAATCATCCCCTTTTTGCGTTTGATGGTTGGTTGGACAGAAATGTCTCCATCTGCGTATTTCTTGACCGTTCTCCAGTTATATCCCGTTTCACGGGAAATTTCCGCAATCGATAACCCTTTCTTTTCACGCAGTTTTCTGATACGATTAATTTCGGGCATTGCCAGCATCCTTTCGCTCCTCCACTGTTTGGTTATGTGTTCACAACTTCCACAGTAGAGGAAATGTTAGAGGCTGGCAAGCCTTTTTTCTTTGCCTTCAGCTCTGCACTTTTCGTTGCAGAACTCTGTATTTTTATTTTGCACTAAACAAGTATCGCCTTTGGATCGCGCGGTACGCTTCTGAGAATGCCGCAAAACCGTGAGTGTGCTGCCTTCTTTCCTCCTCCCGTATGTTCAATTCAATATACCCAATCCGTCATCTGGCAAGCGGTCAAAGCATGGCTCGAAACGCCAAGACGAGGAGCGAAGACCAAACAGGTTGGTTTTCCCACCAAGGAGGTCATCTTATTTTATGTCCGACGATTTTTACGGAATCTCTCCCGCTTGCATCACGCGGCGGTGAGAAGGTGGGGGATCATCGGCCCTGTGGGGAACGCAAGAACAGAACGGGCGGTTTGGTGGATGCAGACCTTGGAGGGACGGGGGGTGGGCTCGATCATCCAAGACCTGTGGACAAACGAGAGGTGGCATCCGTTTGCGGATCAAATTGCTTCCTGATTTTCTACTTAACACCAAAAACGGAGATGGTTGATGTTCCCACAAACCCTTCCTCTCGACGAATCTCGAGCCGTTTCGTAAGATAGGAGGCAGAGGGACCGGAACGGTCCAACATCACAGGGAGACAGGGAGGAGATCCGGATGGATGAATCGATGAGACACGACATCGCGCTGTTTCGGTACGGGCTGATCGCTCCGTTGGTGAATGGCCAGGTGGAGCCCAAAGCGTATTTGAATGAGGTGGGCGGGCGAGTGCATTCGATTCCTCATCAAGGGGACAAGCCCATTGCGGCGAAGACGATTCTGGATTGGTGCGCCCGATACAAAAAAGGGGGCTTCGACGCCTTGAAGCCGAAGCGCCGTTCGGACCGCGGCCGCTCCAGACGTCTGTCCCCCGATGATGAGGATCATATTCTAGCATTGAGGAAGGAACATCCCACCATGCCCGTGACCCTATTCTACGAACAACTCACCAAGCAGGGGGACATTCCCACCACCCTCTCATACTTTACTATATACCGATTGTTGAAAAAACACAACCTGGTGGGAAAAGAAATCTTGCCGATGCCGGAGCGAAAGCGTTTTGCGTATGAAGAGATCAATGAGCTATGGCAAGGGGACTTATCCCATGGACCCACGATTCGCGTCCATGGGAAAGCCCAGAAAACGTTTTTGATCGCCTATATCGATGACTGCTCGCGGTTGGTGCCGTATGCCCAATTTTTCCCTTCGGAGAAGTTTGACGGGTTGCGGATCGTCACAAAGGAAGCGGTGCTTCGTTGCGGGAAGCCGAAACGCATTTACTCGGACAACGGGAAAATTGATCGATCCGAGGTGCTGCAGTATGCGTGCGCCGAGATGGGGATTACACTCATCCACACTCAGCCGTATGACCCGCAAAGCAAGGGAAAAATCGAACGGTTCTTCCGCACCGTACAGACACGGTTTTATCCACTGTTGGAGCTGAATCCGCCGAAATCGCTTGACGAGTTGAACGAGCGTTTTTGGAAGTGGCTTGAAGAAGAGTATCATCGAAAACCGCACGCCTCACTGGACGGAAAAACGCCGCATGAGGTGTTTCAGTCCCAAGTGGAACGAGTGGTGTGGATCGAAGACATCGATTGGCTGGACGCGATTTTTCTGAAACGGGAGCACCGCAAGGTGAAAGCCGATGGCACGATCACCCTGAATAAACAGCTATACGAAGTGCCGCCTCGGTTCATTGGGCAATCGATTGAGCTCCGCTATGACGAACGAGGCGTCTATGTGTACGAAGATGGCAAACGGGTGGCGGAAGCCATTCGGGTGCGTTTGGAGGATAACGCCTATGTGAAGCGCCACCGGTCGCCGTTTGCGGCGGTTTCGGCGAAGGAGGGCGAACAGGATGTATAAAACGTTTTATTCCCTCTCGCGGGAGCCGTTTGCGAAAGAAACCGACCCGTCCGAGGCGTATCAAGGGGCGGCGTTTCAAGAAGCGCTGCGGGCGCTGGAGTACGTGAAGCGAACGCGGGGAATCGGGCTGTTGATCGGAGAGCCGGGGGCGGGCAAGACGTTCGCCCTTCGGGCGCTGAAAGAGTCATTGAATCCATCATTGTATCATGTCGTCTACTTTCCGTTATCGACCGGAGGCGTGATGGATTTTTACCGTGGACTGGCCTTGGGATTAGGAGAGGAACCGAAGTACCGCAAGGTAGATCTCTTCCGCCAAATCCAGCAGGCGATCGAGCGATTGYATCATGAACGRCGGATCACGCCGGTGTTCATTTTGGACGAGATGCATTTAGCAAAGGATGCATTTTTACAGGACATCGCCATCTTGTTCAACTTTGAGATGGATTCGACCAACCCATTTGTCTTGATTTTGGCCGGGTTGCCCCATTTACAGGGGAAGCTGCGGCTCAATCAGCACCGCCCTCTCGACCAGCGGATCATCATGCGATGCCGGATGGGGCCGCTGGAGAAGGAAGAGGTGGCGGGCTGCATCGAGCATCGGATGAAACAGGCCGGGGCGAAGCATCCGATCTTCACCCCATCGGCGTTAGAGGCGATTGCCCTGCAATCACGTGGTTGGCCCCGTGTCATCAACACGTTGGCCACGACGTGCCTGCTGTACGGGCATCAGCTGAAAAAGGACGTCATTGACGAAGAAGTGGTGCGCATGGCTGCAGAGGAAATGGGGTATTAGCACGAAAGGGGCCAAATCGGCCTCTTTTGTGCTTCCTCTTTTTCATCGGTCCATCAGGCGCGCTGGAAATCTTCATCTGAAAGAGCGTGCAAATGTTCCGAAAGAATGTGCAAAATCCGCAATAATTCGCAAAAATTTTGCACATTATTTCCGAATCCGCCTGAAATAATTTGAAAAAGGGATTCTGAAATAATGTGCTAATTTACAGCGATGACATGGAATCCCTTTTTCAGACAGGCTTCGATGAGCGTTTGGGACGGATACCACGAATCCATGAGCACATACACCGGCCGATCCGGTTCCACCTTGAGTGAGGAAAGCATCTCGATCGCCAGGTCGATTTTGCTCCTTCCCGCCTTCTTGTCATACAGGCGGAACGCGAACGGAAACGCCTGCGTGAAGGTGTGCACCATCAGCCAAACGAGCGAATGCCCCCAGACCGATTGATGATCTTTGTGAGAGAAATGCCAACCACACCCTTGAATGGCGTGCGTTGCCCGTGACGAAGGCTTCGTTTTTTGGCAAATCGTATCATCAATCGAGACAAAGAGAGGCTGATTCTTTCGCTCGACCAGGCGCTCGATTCGGCGGAGGATCCACTCTTGAAGCTTCCCAAGCAGCCTTTCCTCATCCCAAGGGCTTTTCGTGAAAAAGTGACTGAGCGTCGTTCGATGATTCGGATGAAAGCTCCAGTGATGAATATCGGTCAATGTTCCCGAGAATCCCTTGGTGGTCAAGGCATCGACGATATGAATGAGATGCTTGATGACCGGTTTGGAAAGCTGCAGCGTCAACCCCAAAGTGAAGAAAAACTTGTGGATTCCTTGGTGATGTGCTAATCTATTCATGAGACATGAACCTCCTTGTGTGAATGGGTTTTGTGCACATCTATTTTACCCAAGGAGTCCGGTTCATGTCTCCTTTTTTGTTTGGTTGTCAATTTATGTTAGTGAATTTGCTCATCTACAGTCATCAAGTTTCTTTGGGCTTTAAGGGGGCCGCAGAAGGCTTCGGTTTCTTCTCGTATCTTTTGGGAAGAGAGGGGCGAGAGTACGTGAGTTGAGGATGGTGGAAGGAAAGAGAAAAGCGGTCATGGAAATGGATCATTCCTGAAACGAGCATTCCTGTTAGGAGCTTTTCCGGGGACTTGATCAAAAAAAGTCCTCTTGGTATGATGCAGGGGTGTCAAACAATACCTACCATCATGCCAAGGAGGACTTCAGATGAATTGTACACAAAATTGTAAATTAGCACATTATTTCGGAATTCACCGAAAGTTGTACTTGACTATTTCAGAACATGCATTCTTTGTACTTATAAGGAAAAATCAGTAAATCAAATTTTACGTACACGGTGGCTCAAGAAAATCCCCTTTTAACCGAAGGCGAATAGATGGATGTGGCGGATTCGGCCGACGGAACACCAAGGAGAATCTTTATGATCAAGAGAATAAAGTTTATACTGTCCACTTTGAAGAACAAGTGCTGCGCTTTTTAGACTACAAGGCGGTCAAGCTGACGATGTTGATTTCTTTGATTACGATCATTGTCGGGGATATCATCTATCGACGCACGTAATCGGATGCGCAATGTGAACGAAAGGGGACGCCGGGCGTTGGTGCCCGGCAAGTTTGTTTAGGCGCCAGACGGCGATGAGACGATCGCTGTCTTTTTTTGGTTCACGAAGGTCGGCGGCGAGAACCGTTTTGGTGTGAAAGGAGCTTCTGGCCCAGCAAGGCGCAAACGACAACACCGCTTCCAGCGCCGTGCATCGTCTGGAAGCGGCGCTATCGCATCGGGCGCGGCCGTTGTGAACGGATGTTGGCAGCCGTCAAAGCGGCGAATGCGAAGAGTGAAGGCTGCTTGCCGCCGTTTTTCCCCTTTCGCCCGCCGCCGCGATGGCGAAGGCTATCCGTGAAAAGGCGGAAACACGTTCCAACGCAAGCCGATGGCAAGCTGGCAGCACGGGAACGATCCAGGCGGCGGCGACAGCGTCAGGCGGATGCCGTCGGGATTAAAATACACTTCAGTTTGCGAGCGGATGCCGAGCGAGCGGATGAGGCGCTTCACTTCCTCCGTTTTTCCTTCTTGGGCGGCGGACATGATCGTGGCGGCAAACGAGCGCGATTCGGCCAGCCTTTTTAAAATGACTCCAGCATCGTTCATGAGCGTCTGGGCGGTGGCAGCCGATTGGGAGAAGATGGCGGGGTTGACCGACGGGTACGGCCTTGCCCATGCCGCAGGGGGCAGGAAATAAACCATGGGCTTGCTCCTCCTGTTCAACGTGATTACTACTTATATACTCGCTGCGCTGCAAGCCGGTGCCATAGAAACGAGGCGATTGGCAGCGTAAGGGGAAACTTTTTTAGGAATTTTTCGCATACAGATAGGCGGCGAAAGTCTGGCTTGATTTTCAGCAGACCGTTGTGCCGACAGAGGCGGGAGTTTATGATACAATACGAAGTAGGATAAGCGGGGCGATGTGAGGGGAAACAATAGGGAAGGAGGATGGTTCATGTTAAACTTGGCAATTGTCTCACCACTGATTTATGCTTTATTCGTTCCGTTTTTGTATAAATATGTGCGTTCGATTCATACCGGATGGTTTGTGCTCCCACTACCGGTCTTATTGTTTTTATATTTTATTCAACATCTCCCTCTTACCCCCTACGGACAAACGATCCCTTGGATTCCGTCTCTAGGAATGGATTTTCAAGTCTATATGGATGGGTTAGGGCTGCTCTTTTCGTTGCTAATCACAGGGATCGGTTCTCTTGTCGTGCTGTATTCGACTTACTATTTGCCAAAGGAAAAGGAAAAACTCGGCCACTTTTACGTGTATTTGCTTTTGTTTATGGGAGCGATGCTTGGCGTCGTTCTTTCGGACAACGCAATGGCGCTCTATCTATTTTGGGAATTGACATCGTTTTCATCCTTTTTATTGATTGGCTACTGGAATGAGCGTGAACGCTCGCGGTATGGGGCGCAAAAATCGATGCTCATCACCGTGCTTGGCGGGTTGTCTTTGCTTGGAGGATTTTTATTGCTTTCGGTCATGAGTGGAGGGTCGTACAGTATTCGCGATTGGATGGCTATGGCGGATGCGTGGCCGCAACATCCGTTATTTTTTCCGGCGATGCTCTTGATTTTGCTTGGCGCGTTTACCAAATCCGCGCAGTTTCCGTTTTACATTTGGCTTCCGGACGCGATGGAAGCGCCGACGCCGGTCAGCGCGTATTTGCATTCGGCCACCATGGTGAAAGCCGGCATTTATTTAGTGGCTCGCTTCACTCCGATTTTTGCTGTTTCTTCGCTATGGGTTTGGTTGGTGATGGGCATTGGAATGGCGACGCTTTGTTGGGCATCGTTTCATGCCGCTCGCCAAACAGATTTGAAAGGATTGCTCGCCTATTCGACGGTGAGCCAGCTCGGGTTGATTATGTCGCTGCTTGGCGCTGGAGCGCTGGCTTTTCATGGCGATCCGGGCGATCGTCGTTTATATATGGCGGCCGTGGTGGCAGCAGTGTTTCACTTAATCAACCATGCGACGTTTAAAGGAAGCTTGTTTATGGCTGCCGGCATTGTCGATCATGAGACCGGGACGCGGGATATCCGGCGTCTTGGCGGGCTGCTCAGCGTTATGCCCGTCACGTTTACCGTTGCGGTCATCGGTTCATTGTCGATGGCAGGTGTGCCTCCGTTTAACGGATTTTTAAGCAAAGAAATGTTTTTTGCGGCCATGGTGCAGGTGGCGAACGCCCATTTGTTTTCGCTTGATGTCTGGGGGATCTTGTTTCCGGTGCTCGCTTGGGTGGGGAGCGTGTTCACCTTTTTGTACAGCCTTCTTTTTGTTGGGAAAACGTTTCTTGGCGCTCCGAGGCCTTCGGAATGGCCGAAACGGCCGCACGAAGCCCCGGTGGGGATGCTTGTGGCGCCGGTGGTGCTGGCCGTCCTTGTCATCGGTTTTGGACTGTTTCCGAATGTGTTGTCCAACACGGTGATTGCTCCGGCGGTGGATGCTGTTGTTAACGGCTTGTTCCGTCGGGAAGGGCTTTCCGTGCACATTAGTCATTGGCACGGATGGACGATTGAAGTGTGGATGACGATCGGAGTGATTGTCCTTGGCGTGTTGCTATATCGGAAGTTTGATTCATGGAGGCGCGTGTACGGCGCGTTTTCGCAGCGGCTTTCACTGAATCACTTATATGACACGGTCGTGCGGCAGATGGAAGAGCGGTCGTATTCGCTGACAAGCCGTTACATGACCGGGTATGTTCGGACGTATTTCTTGTATATTTTGTCCGTAATGATCGCGCTGCTTGTCGCAACGATTGTTTTGAAAGTAGATGGAAGGCTCTCGCTAAGCCATTTAGCGGAAGTGGGCATCCATGAACTGATATTGGCGTTGGTCGCCTTGATCGGAACAGCGACGACTGTGGCGGCCAAATCACGTCTTGTTGCGATTATCGCGTTAGGTTCGGTCGGCTATACGGTTTCCCTTTTCTTTGTGTTGTTCCGGGCACCTGACTTGGCATTGACCCAGCTTGTCATTGAAACGATTTCTGTTTCGCTGTTTTTGCTTTGCTTCTATCATTTGCCGAAGCTCAGCCGCCATGAGAAAGGCGTTCGATTCCGGCTTGGGAACGCTCTTATTTCGCTTGGCGTCGGCGCGTTGGTCAGCGTGATCGCCTTGTTGGCGTACAGTGAGAAAAACTTTGCATCGATCGCTCAATACCATATTGAAAACGCGTATGAAAAAGCGGCTGGAAAAAATATTGTCAACGTGATCTTAGTCGACTTCCGCGGATTTGATACACTTTTTGAAATTTGTGTGCTGGCGATCGCGGCGCTCGGCATTTACGCTTTAGTGAAGCTGAAAGCTCCGAAAGGGGAGAGCGGCAAATATGAATGAGCTCATTTTGCGCACGGTAACGGCCGTTGTCACGTTTATGATCATTTTATTTGGGATTCAGCTTTTTTTCGCCGGCCACTATTACCCAGGCGGCGGATTCATTGCCGGTCTCGTTACCGCCGGCGCCATTATTTTGCTGCTGCTGGCGTTTGACATCAAAACCGTCCGGTCGATGATCCCGGTTTCGTATCGCACGCTCATTGGTGTCGGGCTGCTGTTTGCCTTAGGAACAGGTCTTGGCGGCTTATTATTCGATGTCCCGTTTTTAACGCACGCCCATGGCCATGTCATGCTGCCGCTGCTTGGGGATGTGTCGCTCCATACGGCCGTCTTGTTTGACTTAGGAGTCTATTTGGTCGTTGTCGGGGTGACCATGACGATTATCGAAACGATAGGAGAGGATGAATAAATGGAAGTCGTCATGATTATTGTCATCGGCTGTTTGTTTGCCGGCGCTACGTACTTAATGTTAAGCAAAAGTTTGCTTCGGATCATTATCGGCACGGGATTGCTAAGCCATGGAGCGCACTTGCTGTTATTGACGATGGGAGGATTGAAAAAAGGAGCGCCGCCGCTGCTTGACGTGCAGGCGGAACACTATGTCGACCCTGTTCCGCAGGCGCTGATTTTGACGGCGATTGTCATTAGTTTTGGGGTCACGGCGTTTTTGCTCGTTTTGGCGTATCGTTCTTATCAGGAGATCGGGACGGACAACATTGAACGGATGAGGGGAAAGGAAGACCATGACTAATGCAGTAATTTTTCCGATTGCGATTCCATTGACGACAGCAGTTCTCTTGATGTTTTGCGTGAAATCATTGAGAGCGCAAAAAATGATTTCCCTCGTGTCAGCAGGGGCGCTCATCGCTGCGGGCGCTTGGCTTGTGCGTCTTGTCGACCATGAAGGGATGCAAAAGCTCGACGTCGGAAACTGGCCGGCGCCGTTTGGGATTACGCTCGTCTCCGACATGCTTTCAGCGCTCCTGGTGTTGACAACGAGCGTGATCGCGCTCGCTTGCCTGCTGTATTCATTTTTCACGATTGATTCGAAACAGGCGTCTATGTACTACTATGTTTTTTTTCAGTTTCTCATTGTCGGAGTGAACGGGGCATTTACCACAGGGGATATTTTTAATTTATTCGTGTTTTATGAAGTGATGCTTATGTCATCGTATGCGCTTCTCGTTCATGGCGGCACGAAAATCCAGCTTCAGGAAACGATGAAATATATGGTGATCAATGTGTTTTCATCAGCGTTGTTTGTCATCGCCGTCGGCTATTTGTACGCCGTGACCGGCACATTGAATATGGCGCACTTAGCCGTACGGATTTCTCAAGCAGACAACACTGCTGTATTGACGGTCATTTGCTTGCTTTTTCTCATTGTCTTTGGGTTAAAGGGGGCGTTGTTTCCGTTTTATGTTTGGATGCCGGGGGCTTATTCCGCTCCGCCGTCAGCTGTGCTTGCGTTGTTTGGCGGCTTGTTGACAAAAGTCGGTGTGTATTCGATCTTGCGCACTTTCTCGCTCATTTTCCGTCAAGATGTCGGCTATACGCATACGATTTTAGCGTGGTTGGCGATCGCGACCGTTGTATTTGGCGTCATTGGCGCCGTGGCTTACCGCGATATGCGGCAAATCGCCATTTATAACATTGTGGCGGCCGTCGGTGTGATGGCGTTTGGCATTTCTTTAATGACAGAAGAAAGTATGGAAGGCACGATCTTTTACTTGCTGCAAGACATGGTCATGAAAACGGCGCTCTTTTTCATTATCGGGGCGATTGCGTATGTCGCGGGAACGAATCAACTCGGGCGGTTCAGCGGACTGCTCGGTTCGTATCCACTGCTTAGCTGGACCGTATTCCTTTCCGCTCTTGCGCTAAGCGGCATTCCTCCGTTCAGCGGGTTTATCGGAAAAGCGCTCATTATTCGGGCGGCGTTTGAAAAAGGACAGCTTCTGTTTGCGCTGGTTGTGTTATTATCCAGCTTGCTTGTGCTTTATTCGGTGATGAAAATTTTTATTCAATCTTGTTGGGGAGAAGCGCGCGGGTATGAGCAAAAACGAGTCGCCCCGCTGTATGTGCCGATTGTCGCGCTTCTTTCCTTGGCCGTTTTATACGGCGTCGGGGCCGAATTTGTTCGTCCATATATCGCTCAGGCGGCGGCGACGTTGGCGGATCCGTCAATATATATTGAGTCCGTGCTGAAGGAGTAGAGGCAAATGGCGCAACAATTGCTGATCAATGTGATATTGGCATTCGTTTGGATGTTTCTTGCTGATTCGTTTAGCGGATCATCGTTTGTCATTGGATATCTTCTTGGTTTCGGCATCATTTTTGTGCTGCGAAGATATTTCTCGACGACGTTTTATGCCGTACCGTTGTTTGTGATTGGAAAGCTGGCGCTCATTTTCATCAAAGAGTTGTTGTTGGCCAACTGGGCTGTTTTGAAGATTGTTCTTTCCCCGTCGCTGGACATGAAACCTTGCATTTTCGCTCTTCCTCTTGAGGTGAGAAGGAACTGGGAAATTACGCTGTTGTCGAGCTTGATTACATTGACGCCCGGAACGTTTGTGATCGACGTCTCTGATGATAAGAAAGAGATTTATATTCATACGATTGATGCTCCGGATGTGGATGAAGTCATCCGACAAATCAAGACATCATTTGAAAAAACGATTTTGGAGGTGAGCCGGTGATGGTGGTGTTCAATGTCGCGCTGACGTTGTTGTCGCTTGCTGTCATCTGCTTTCTGTATCGGGTTGTCAAGGGCCCGACTGTGGCGGACCGGGTCATTGCGCTTGATGCGATTGGGATTTGTCTGGCAGGCATTGTGGCGGTGCTGTCCATCATATTGGAGACGAGCGTGTTTTTAGAAATTATTTTGCTGATTGGAATTTTGGCATTTCTTGGCACGGCGGCGTTTGCTAAGTTTTTGCAAAAGGGGGTTGTGATTGAACGTGACGGAAATCATTGATGGGGTGATCATGTTGCTCGTCATGGTTGGCGCGCTGTTAACGTTGATTTCGGCCATCGGCGCCCTCCGCCTCCCTGACGTCTATACGAGAAGCCATGCCATTAGCAAAAGCACTACTCTAGGGATGATTTTTATCTTAATGGGGACGTTATTTTACTTTTGGTTGAAGCACGATCATTTCAATTCCCGTTTGTTGTTGGCTATTGTCTTTCTTTTTTTAACATCTCCGGTGTCAGCTCATTTGATCAGCCGTGCGGCGTACTACTCCGGCGTTCGCCCGTGGGAAGGGACGGTTCGCGATGATTTAGCCGAACGGAGAGAACGTATAACGAAAAGCGCAAAGTAGAGAAGAAATAGCGGGATGTCCTTTGGGTTTCTCCAGACCACTCCGCTTTCACGGCATCCGCCTCTTTTTCGCCCTTTTCTGAAAAAAGAAATAAACAATGGCTTCTACGTGATATAATAATAAGTAAGACCCATTACGGCTGTATGGAAGAAAGGGGGGAAGCGGCGATGGATGACCCGCAATATTTGTTTCTCGATTTCGAATTTACGATGCCGGAGACGAAAACGAATCCGAGCGGGTTTTGCCCGGAAATTATCGAAGTCGGCCTTGTTGCGGTTGTTGAGGAGCAAATCGTGAGCCAATTTTCCTCCTATGTGAAACCGCTCCGTTTTCCGCAACTCACCGACCGGTGCAAATCGTTCCTCAACATCACCCAAGCGCAAATTGATGGCGGCATGAGCTTTTTTGATCTCGTTTCCTTGCTCCGGCGGTATGACCGAGAGCGCCCGACGACCGTCATTACATGGGGCGGCATGGACATGAAAGTGCTCCGGGAAAACTGTCAGTCGGCGCAAGTCGCATTTCCATTCACCGGCGAACACCGCGATTTGGCTTTGGAGTATAAACGGTTTTTCGGCAACAAAAACCAAACCGCCTTGCGCAAAGCGGTGCAAGAGTATGGAAACGAAGCAGTTGGAAAAGCCCATTGTGCGCTCGATGATGCGTTTACCGCCTACACGATCTTCCGGCTCATCGAAAACGACAAAAAGTATTTGGCGAAGACGAAGCCGCCGACGCTCGGCGAGCGGATCGATTTCACCCAGCTGAGGAAAAAGTTTGCGTTATAGCCGGCTGCGTTGGCAGCGGCTTTTTTATGCTATAATGATAGATGATTTTACGGCAGAAAGGTTGTTTGCGATGTGGCCATGGGTGTTGAACTTGTTTTTGTACTTTCCGGAAGACAAGCGTGAATACATTCCGGCGGCGATTTCCTTTGCCGTCTTTTTCTTGATGGCGGTGTTTACCATGCGGCTCATCGTCGTCATTTCCCGGCGTCAGGAGAAGGAGGCGAAGCAGCTGGAAGAACAGCTGCTCGGCAAACAGGACAGACAAAAACAGCCACCGCATGTATAAACCGGCGCTTCCCCGGCAATAATGGCGGATAACGGATGTGAAGCTGGGGGGAGTTTGTGTTGCGTGGATCATATGCGATCATGTCCGCCGTGCTGCTCGTGTTGTCCGGCTGCGGGCAAGATGAAGGAACGAGCCGGACGGTGGAGATGATCAATGCGGACGGCGATCGGATCGGTACGGTGGAATTGACGGAGCAAGCCGAAGGAGTGCGGTTGAAGCTCGATTTGGAAGGGCTCCCGCCGGGGGAGCACGCCATTCATATTCATGAAAAAGGAAGTTGCCAGCCGCCTGATTTTCAGTCGGCGGGCGGGCATTACAACCCGGACGGGAAAAAGCACGGCCTTCTCCATCCGGAAGGGGCGCACGCCGGCGATTTGCCGAACATCATTGTGAAGGAGGACGGCACGGTCAACGTGGAGCTGATGGCGCCGAATGTGACGCTCCGGGGAGGGGAAAAAGGGACGCTCTTGACGAAAGACGGAACATCGATCGTCATTCACGCCAAGAAAGACGACGGCATGACCCAGCCGGCCGGCGCCGCCGGCGGGCGGATCGCCTGCGGGGAAATCAAGTCGTCATGAAACAGGGGCTCGCGTGCGGGCCCCTGTTTCACGTTGCCGGGACAGCTCTTCGCATGGCAAATGCGCGAAAGCGACGGTTGCACGGCCTCTGCGGCACATGGTTGGCAGAACAGAGAATGGGAAGGAACGATCGTTTGGCTTCCTTTTCTTTTTTGATTGACATGGATAGAGGAATCCCGCAACGGATTTGGTGCTGTTTCGTTTCCGTTTCGCCATTCGCTTGGCCGCACTTCTTTGGCGCAAAGCTAGCCTAGCGCCGCCCCCAGCCGCCGCAGCCCTTCTTCGAGCGTCGGGCGTGGGCAGGCGGCGTTTAAGCGGATGAAGCCGGCGCCTTCGGGACCGAATTTGCTGCCGAATTCAACAGCCAGTTTTCCACTTTCCAACAGCCGCCGTTTCAGCTCCTCCTCGGAAAGGCCGAGGCCGCGGCAGTCGATCCAGATGAGATACGTTGCCTGCGGCCGGATGAGGTGAAGCGCCGGCAGACGGTCGGCCAAATAGGCGGCGACCGCCTCGATGTTTTCCTGCAAGTAGGCAAGCAAGGCGTCGAGCCACGACCCGCCGCATCGGTACGCGGCCTCCGCCCCGACAACGGCGAACGCATTCAACGTAAAAAAGCCGTGACGCTGCTGGATGCGGCGGAACGCCCGGCGCCGCGAATCGTCGGGAATGACCGCTTCGGCCGCCTGCAAGCCGGCCAGGTTGAACGTTTTCGTCGGCGCGCGGAATGTGGCGCTTTGCGCCGCAAACTCGGGACGAAGCGCGGCGAACGGCACATGCTGGTGCGGCGGAAGCGTCAAATCGGCGTGAATTTCGTCCGATAAGACGAAGACGCCGTGTTTGAGGCACAGCTCCCCGAGCCGCTCGAGCTCGGCGGCCGTCCACGATTTGCCTCCGGGATTGTGCGGATGGCAAAGGATGAGCAGCTTTGCCCCGGGTAGTTTGGCTTCCAAGTCGTTCCAGTCGATGACGTAGTTCTCTTCCGCCAGCCGGAGCGGGCTGAATATGAGCGTGCGTCCGTGGCGGCGGACGAGATCAAACAGCGGCCGATAGACGGGCGAGAACACGACGACGCCATCCCCCGGCTCCGAAAACGCCTCAATGGCAGCGGCGACCGCCGGCACAACGCCAGGGGCAAACACGAGCCAAGACGGATCGATCGTCCAGTCATGACGGCGTTCAAGCCATTGGCACACCGCTTCTTTGAGTGAATCGGGAATGACGGTGTAGCCAAACACGCCGTGTTCAACCCGCCGCTGCAGCGCTTCCTGCACTTCGGGCGGCGCCGGAAAATCCATATCGGCGACCCACATCGGCCAGACGTCTTCATGCCCGAATATGCGCTTTGTATCATCCCATTTCACGGACAGCGTGCCCCGGCGGTCAATCACGCGGTCGAACAGGGACGCGGCCGTTCCTTCCCCGTTTTGGGCATGGCTTTTTCCCTCATCGGACGGAAACATTGTTGCATCTTCTCCCTTCTTTTTTTCGAATCGATGGCTTATAATTGGTTATATCATAGCAGCAAGAAAGGTGGATGGACAGCATGGACGGACAGCAGTTGAACCGGCTGCTTCTTGAGACCATCGGCGCCTGGGACCCGTTCGGTCTCGGAAACGGCGCCTACGAGGTGGAAGCGGTCGACGTTCTTCAGGCGGTGTACGATACGGATGATCCCCGCACGCTGGCCGCCCGTATTCAGTCCATATATGAATTCGCGTTTGACAAAACGATTCCTGCCCGCGACTGTCAAAAACTCGCCCGCCGGCTTCTCAAACTGAAACACGCCGCATCTTGTTCGCTCCCGTGACGGCATCCAGCGGCCGGTTTGCGGAAATGGATGAAAGGGAGGAAGACAAAGTGAAACTGAGTGAAAAAGAACTAGAAATTGTAAAAATATTAGAAAAAGATGCGCGTACGCCGCTTGATATGTTGGCGAAAATGGTCGGCCTGCCAGTTGCGGAAACGGAGGCACTCGTCAAAAAGCTGGAAGAGGAGAAAGTGATCGTCCAATATACCGCGCTCGTCGACTGGCGGAAGGTGGACGGTCATGAAGGGGTGACGGCGATGATCGATGTGAAAGTGACCCCGAAGCGCGGCGTCGGCTTTGACGAGGTGGCGGAGCGCATTTACCGCTTTCCGGAAGTGACATCCGTCTATTTGATGTCCGGCGCCTACGACTTGTCGGTCGTCATTGAAGGGCGGTCGATGTCAGAAATTGCCCAGTTTGTATCGGAAAAGTTGTCGACGCTCGATTCTGTCATTTCAACGACGACCCATTTCATTTTGAAAAAATACAAACATGACGGCATCGTCTTTGGTCAAGGAGATCAAGATCGCCGCATCGTGGTGTCGCCATGAAGCCGCAAATGCGAAACACATACGTGTCGAAGACGGTCGCCGCCTTGAAGCCGTCCGGCATCCGCCGCTTTTTCGATCTCGCTTCCGGCATGGAGGGTGTCATTTCGCTCGGCGTCGGCGAACCGGATTTTGTCACGTCCTGGAGCGTCCGCGAAGCGAGCATTTTGTCGCTTGAGCAAGGCTATACGTCCTATACCCCAAACGCCGGGCTTTTGGAGCTCCGCCAAGAGATCGCCGCCTATTTGCGCCGCAAGTTTCACGTTGACTACCGGCCGGAGACGGAAATTTTGGTGACGGTCGGGGCGAGCCAGGCGATCGATTTGGCGCTGAGGGCGATTCTCGACCCGGGCGATGAAGTGATCGTCGTCGAGCCAAGCTTCGTGGCGTATGAGCCGCTTGTCGTGCTTGCCGGCGGGACGCCGGTGGCGGTGCAGACAACGGGCGCAGACGGGTTTCAACTCCATGTGGCGCAGCTGGAGCAGGCGCTCACCGCGCGGACGAAAGCGATCATCATTTGCTCGCCGAACAACCCGACCGGTACGGTTCTCCGTCCGGCTGAACTTGAAGCGCTCGCCCGCCTGGCGAAAGAGCACGATTTGCTTGTCATCGCCGACGAAATTTACGCCGAACTGACGTATGACGGCGGCTATATGAGCATGGCCGCCGTCAGCGGCATGCGCGAGCGGACGATTTTGATTTCCGGGTTTTCGAAAGGGTTCGCGATGACCGGCTGGCGGCTCGGATTTGCTGCGGCGCCGGAAGACATTTTGCAGGCGATGTTGAAAATCCATCAGTATGCGATCATGTGCGCGCCGACGATGGCGCAATACGGGGCGCTTGAGGCGCTTCGCAGCGGGGAGCGCGATGTCGCCGAGATGCGCAGCAGCTACCGGCGGCGGCGCAATTATTTCGTGTCGTCGCTCAATGAAATCGGCTTGCCATGCCATATGCCAGGTGGCGCGTTTTACGCGTTTCCATCCATTCGGCATACCGGCATGACGTCAGAGCAGTTCGCCGAGCGGCTGCTCATCGAAGAAAAAGTGGCGGTCGTCCCCGGCAGCGTCTTTGGCCAAAGCGGAGAAGGACATGTTCGCTGTTCGTACGCGTCGTCGCTTGAACAGCTGCAGGAAGCCGTCAAACGAATAAAACGGTTTTTGGCGCGTTTGTAGCCGGCGGCCAAGGCGCCCACGCGGAAGCGGGGCGCCTTTTTCCGTTTTCGCATGCACACGCCCTCATCCATACGGAGCGGTAATGGCGGCTTGGTTCGGAACCGCTGTTTGCGCCGGCTTTTTCTTGACGCCTATACGTGCGAAAGAGCGGCAAGGACACGACCGGGGGGCGGCCGGTTTAGGAAAAAATCCATCGGGTCGGCAGTTGGCGGCGAGCCGCGCGCCACGGAGCAAGCACATTCGTGCAAGAAAAACAATCGCTTGGGCCTATCCCCTCATTTTTGGGTTTTGCCTTCCCCTTATGTTATAATACAGAAACGATGAAATTCACCAATAGGAGTGTTTTGCTTGCCAACGATCAAACGAGGAGCCATTGTGAAAGGGAAGGTGACAGGTATTCAGCCGTACGGCGCGTTCGTCCAGCTTGAGGGCGGCATGCAGGGGCTCATCCATATTTCCGAGATTTCGCACCGATTTGTCAAAGATGTGCGCGATTATGTCAATGTCGGCGATGACGTGACCGTCAAAGTGCTTGATGTCGACTGGAAGATGAAGCGGGCGAGCTTGTCCTTGAAGGCGCTTGAACCAGGCGCGGAGAAGCGCCAGGCGCGCATCAAAATGCCGCTTGAGCCGGGATTCCGCTCGCTAAAAGAAAAGCTGCGTGAATGGATCGAGCAGTCGAAGAAGGAAGATTTGCCAAAACAATAAAACACTCACCGCCAAGCGGTGAGTGTCCGGTTTCGCCCGCAAACTGCGGTGTCCCGCCCCGTTCAGGTGCGGGTCGGTTTCGGTTCAGTGCGCTCGAGCTCTTCGGCCGGTTTGAACAACAACGCCAGGTTGATCAAGCCGGCGATGCCGACAAGGCTGTAAATGATGCGCGACCAAACGGCGTCCTGGCCGCCGAAAATGGCGGCAACCAAATCAAATTGAAAAAACCCGATTAGTCCCCAGTTTATCGCGCCAATGATCGTCAATAACAAGGCGATCCGCTGCCACGCTCCCATCGTGTCCACCTCCTTTGGGCAAGATCTTTCATTCGCTTATAGAATGAATCATAGCGGTTGAAAATATGCACGGCTGCTTTGGAAAGCAATCGGCTTTACAACGATGGCCGCGGCCGCCATAATAGAAGCCATAGAAGCCAAAGGAGGGAAACGAGATGAAACCGTTTACATTCCGCAACCCGACGAAACTCATTTTCGGGAAGGGGCAAATTGAACAGCTGAGGCAGGAAGTGCCGCGCTACGGCAAAAAGGTGCTGCTTGTCTACGGCGGCGGCAGCATCAAACGAAACGGATTGTATGATGAAGTGATGGCCATCTTGGCCGGCATTGGCGCCGACGTTGTTGAGCTGCCGGGCGTCGAACCGAATCCCCGCGTCTCGACCGTCCGGAAAGGGGTTGATCTTTGCCGGAAGGAAGGGGTTGAGTTTTTGCTCGCTGTCGGCGGCGGCAGCGTGATTGACTGCACGAAGGCGATCGCGGCCGGGGTGAAATTTGACGGCGATCCGTGGGAATTCATCACAAAAAAAGCGGTCGTCACCGACGCGTTGCCGTTTGGCGTGATTTTGACGCTGGCAGCGACAGGGTCGGAGATGAATGCTGGTTCGGTCATTACGAACTGGGAGACGAAAGAAAAATACGGCTGGGGCAGCCCGGTGACGTTTCCGCAGTTTTCGATTTTGGATCCGACCTATACAATAACGGTCCCGAAAGAACATACGGTGTACGGGATCGTCGATATGATG
Source organism: Geobacillus sp. Sah69 (assembly GCF_001414205.1). Taxonomy (NCBI): domain Bacteria; kingdom Bacillati; phylum Bacillota; class Bacilli; order Caryophanales; family Anoxybacillaceae; genus Geobacillus; species Geobacillus sp. Sah69. Next base: position 48,232 of record NZ_LLKS01000031.1, read on the forward strand.
TCGCACGTGTTTGAGCAATATTTCCACCACACGCTGAACACGCCGCTTCAGGACCGGATGTGCGAAGCGGTGCTCAACACGGTCATTGAGGCGGCGCCGAAGCTGGTCAATGACCTGGAAAACTACGAGCTGCGCGAAACGATCATGTACTCGGGCACGATCGCCTTAAACGGATTCCTGCAAATGGGCGTGCGCGGCGACTGGGCGACGCACAACATTGAGCACGCCGTTTCCGCGGTGTATGACATTCCGCACGGCGGGGGATTGGCGATTTTGTTTCCGAACTGGATGAAGCATGTTTTGGATGAAAACGTCAGCCGCTTCGCCCAGCTTGCGGTGCGCGTCTTCGGAGTTGATCCGGCCGGAAAAGCGGAGCGCGATGTGGCGCTTGAAGGCATCGAGCGGCTGCGGGCGTTTTGGTCAAGCCTTGGGGCGCCGTCGCGGTTGATGGACTACGGCATTGGCGACGAGCAGCTCGAACTGATGGCGGATAAAGCCATGGCGTTCGGCGAGTTCGGCCATTTCAAAAAGCTGAACCGTGACGATGTGCTCGCCATTTTGCGCGCGTCGCTTTAACATCTTTCTCACTTCGAAACGAAGTGAAAGTAGGAGATGAATGTCGGTTGGCGTTAGCCAACGAATAGGATAAAATATGGTCCGAACCGACATCTTCGGAACGAAGGGAAGCGTAAAGGGTTCTTGTGTGTGGCTTGCTGTTCGGTGGACACGCACAAGTCGCTTGAAGCCCCCACCTCTAAGCGAAGCGTAGGTGGTGGGTCGTTTACTGGAAAAGCGGGGGCTCTCCAAGATGAAGCGGTTTTGCAACAGCCAGCCGGCGGCTTTAGGCCAAAGCTGGCTGTTTGCTGTCCGTCCCCGGCAAGGCTGGCGATGGAAGAGAAAAGCTGCCGTCATGACCGTGTTCAAAGCGGGAAATGTTGCTTTTCTCGCCGCTCCGGCATCGTCGGTTTGGCGGGCATGGCTGTGTTGCCCGGCTTTCTAGGAGTCGGAAAAGGGTCGGAAAAGGCAGCCAAAACGCACTTTCACAAGCGGCTCCCTTTGCCATTGCCTCTTCGTTTGTGGCAGAATTCTCAATTGGGCGAAACCGCCGTTGTTCGTCGGCTTTCGTCCGAAAACACGCAGCGAAAATTGTCGGAATTGAATCCGTTTGCAAACGCGGACTGCGGCTTGATTTCCCCCGTCTATTCCGCTAAAGTGAAAGAAGGAAATGAACATGAAAGGGAGGCGGAATGGATGACCCATATTCGGTTCGATTATTCGAAAGCGCTCGCCTTTTTTGGCGAACATGAGCTTACATACTTGCGCGATGCGGTGAAAGTCGCGCATCATTCTCTTCACGAAAAAACCGGAACCGGGAACGACTTTTTAGGCTGGCTTGACTGGCCGGTCGACTATGACAAAGACGAATTCGCCCGCATCAAGGAGGCGGCGAAAAAGATTCAATCAGACTCCGATGTCCTTCTTGTGATCGGCATCGGCGGCTCGTATCTTGGCGCGCGCGCGGCGATTGAGATGCTGCATCATTCGTTTTACAACGCCTTGCCGAAAGAGAAGCGGAAAACGCCGCAAATCATTTTTGTCGGCAACAACATCAGCTCGACGTACATGAAAGACGTCATCGATTTCTTGGAAGGAAAAGACTTCTCGATCAACGTCATTTCCAAATCGGGGACGACGACCGAGCCGGCGATCGCGTTCCGTATTTTCCGCAAACTGCTCGAGGATAAATACGGCAAAGAGGAAGCGCGCCGCCGCATTTATGCGACGACGGACAGCAAGCGCGGCGCGTTAAGAACGCTCGCCAACGAGGAAGGGTATGAAACGTTTGTCATTCCGGATGACATTGGCGGCCGCTATTCGGTGTTGACCGCGGTCGGGCTATTGCCGATTGCTGCCAGCGGCGCGGACATCGACGCGATGATGGAAGGCGCGGCGAAAGCGCGCAGCGATTTCAGTTCCTCGGAGCTTGAGGACAACGCCGCCTACCAATACGCCGCCATCCGCAACATTTTGTACAACAAAGGGAAAACGATCGAACTGCTTGTGAACTACGAACCGGCGCTGCACTACTTCGCCGAATGGTGGAAGCAATTGTTTGGCGAAAGCGAAGGGAAAGACCAAAAAGGGATTTACCCGGCGTCGGCCGACTTTTCGACCGACTTGCATTCGCTCGGCCAATACATTCAAGAAGGGCGCCGCGATTTGTTTGAAACGGTGCTGAAGCTAGAAGAACCGCGCCATGAATTAGTCATCGAAGCGGAAGACAGCGACCTTGACGGACTCAACTATTTGGCGGGAAAAACGGTCGATTTCGTCAACACGAAAGCGTTCGAAGGGACGCTGCTCGCCCATACGGACGGCGGCGTGCCGAACTTGGTCATCACCTTGCCGAAACTGGATGAGTACACGTTTGGCTATCTCGTCTACTTCTTTGAGAAAGCGTGCGCTATGAGCGGCTACTTGCTCGGGGTGAATCCATTTGACCAACCGGGAGTGGAAGCATACAAAAAGAACATGTTCGCCCTCTTGGGCAAGCCGGGGTATGAGCAGCTGAAAGAAGAGCTGGAAAAACGGCTGAAATGACAACGCGGCTCACCGCTGTCCGCCATGCTGCGACGCGTCCCAAACGGCCAAAAAAACGCCTCTTCCCTTTTGCGAGGGAAGAGGCGTTTTTTTTTGGCCTGACCCCGTTGTGAACCAGCCATTTGGCTGCTTAGCGCCCGGGCGCGGCTATATCGCCCCCTGCCGTTTTTCACCAGGCGTCTGAAGTCGCCGCGGTCAAATAATCCCCATCAAACGGGAAACGATAAAAAAGAAGGAGGGGTTGTCTATGATTGAACTTCCGTCGCGTTTGGAAGGGAAGCAATTTCAGCTGTACCATTTGGAAGAGCAATTAAAACCACTCGGTTATGTGATCGGCGGCGGCTGGGATTACGATCACGGGTATTTTGACTACAAAATCGCCGACGACTTAGGTTACCAGTTTTTGCGCGTGCCGTTTCGGGCAGTCGACGGGCAGCTTGATTCGCATGGCACGACGGTGGAGCTTGGGCGGCCGTTTTTGCTTGCGCATAAATATCAACAAGGAATTGATGATTTCGCCGATGTGGGCAATGTGGGGGCGACGTTCAACCAGTTTGCCGAACCGCAAGACCCGGATGCGACCGTTCCCGAGCGGTATATTTCCGTCGGTAAAGCGCTCGTTCAAGAGTTGGAGCGCCGCCTGCTCGATTAAGGAACGATCGCGAACAGGCGGTCTCCTTCTTCAATGAGGCGCTGCGGCGAAACGGAAACGGTCCGGTTGTCGGCGCAGACGACGGCAAGCGCGGTGATGTGGCGCCCAAGCAGCCGTTGTTGCACGTCATGAAACGTCTGTCCGATGCATTCGGCATCCGGCTCAAGCAAGGAGAGCGTCTGCGTGCCCGGGCGGCTGAGCATCGCCGTAAGCGCGCTGGCGACGCCCGGGGAGCGGAGGCTGGCGGCCATGGCGAAACTCGCCAGCAAGTTCGTCTCAATCACCTCGTCGGCGCCGGCGCGGAAGGCGTTTGCGACGTTGCGCGCCGTTAAGATTTCGACGATGGCGTACACCGACGGGTTGAGGCTTTTGGCTGCCAGCAGCGTCACGATCGCGTCTTTGTCCGCTTCTGCCTCGGCTTTGTGCGGATTCGCAGTAATGAGCAAAAATCGCGCTTTTTGAATGTTCGCCTTCTCCAACACCGCATCATCGTCGGCCGACCCTTTAATGAAATGAACGGGAACATCAGGGAGCGGGTGGGACGGCACGGTTGCGTCGATCAGCACAAAACGGAGCGACGGCTCGCGCCGGGCGAGGCGAAGCAGCACTTCTCGCGCCCGTTCGTTCCAGCCGACCACGATGGCGTGATCCTGGTCCCGATACTCAAAGCGCCCGCTTGTGCGCGCCGTTGCTTGGGTGGCGGCCGCCGCGGAGACGGAAGCGAAATAGCCGGTGAGAATGCCGGTGCCCAGTGCGATGAGCACGATGGCCGCTATCTTTCCAGCGACTGTTTTGGGCACGATGTCGCCGTAGCCGATCGTGGCCGCGGTCACAATCGCCCACCAAATGCCGTCAAACACGGTGCGGAACGTCTCCGGTTCAATGAGGCGCATGAGCGCGCCAAACAGCACAATCGTGGCGCTCGCAGCGGCAAACAAACGGATGATGGCCGGCCAGCGCCAGTATGCGAACAACACATCCCTCGTTTTCATCGCATTCCCTCTCTCGGATTTTTCTCCCTTTAGTGTGGACCATTTTTGCATAATCATTCCTATTCCCTCGCATACTAGGAAACGGAGCACGACGGAAAGGGGGAAAGCGGCGATGGAGATGAACCGCGTCAAACAAATCGTTTCGTCGCCCGCTGATATTCCGGTCTATTACAACGGGGTATCGGTCTGGATCGACGCGTATGACGAAGAACGGCAAATGGCGACCGTCCATTTGCGCGACGGCCGGCTCAATGAGCGCCTGGATGTGCCGGTCGCCGAGCTGACTGAGGAGCGCGAATGACCCGCAGGACGGGCGAGAAACCGCTGACGAACCAATTCGCTGGCAACGGCAAGGTTACGGACGAAATGTCTGTAACCTTATTTTATTGGCCCCGCTGTTCGGCGGTTGCCCCGGTGTTTTTTTAATTTCTTGATATATGACTGTCCGGTCGGTAACATATGGTCATGACTAATGGGTCAACGACTGGAAATATCGAAAGGAGAGAGAACGGGCGGGGAACGTCATTCGATTTTCATTAAACAATAAGCTGGCCGTTGCGAAGCGGCGATGTATACGCTAAGGCCAAAAAGCAGCACTGTACGCCGCCCTTTTCGGTCGGTGAGCGGTCCGTAGATGATTTGCATCATCGCAAGGAAAAAGGTGAAAATCGAAATCGTCAAGTTGATCCAAAATGAAGAAGTCGCCAATGCGGCCGTCACTTCTGGTAAAATAGGGGTGTAAACCGTCTGCGTAAACGGGCCGAGAAAGGCGGCAAGCGAGACGAGATAGACGACAAGCTAGCGTTTCATGTTGTTCTCCTTTCTTTGTTTGTACATACGTTTTGATTATACTCCCCGCTTGTTTCGTTTTTGGAAACGAAATGCGCTGCAAAAAAAGCGGCTTTGGACGCAAAAGAGAAATCGAAAAGGGGAGATTTCAGATGGAACAATGGGTGATCCGCGATGCGACGGCGGCCGATTTGCCGCACATCGTCCGCATTTACAACGAAACGATCCCAAGCCGAATGGTGACAGCGGATTTGGAACCGGTGTCGGTGGAAAGCCGAAAGGCGTGGTTTGAAGCGCATGATCCTCACCATCGGCCGCTTTGGGTGGTGGAAGATGGCGGCGATATTTGTGCCTGGCTCAGTTTCCAATCGTTTTACGGCCGCCCGGCGTACCGCCATACGGCGGAGGTGAGCATTTATATTGCCGAATCGCACCGCGGTCAAGGATTGGGGACGAAGTTGCTGAAGCAAGCGGTCGACAAGGCGCCAGCGCTTGAAATAAAGACGCTGCTCGGCTTTATTTTTGCGCATAATGAACCAAGTTTACGGCTTTTCTCCCGCTTCGGATTTGAACGGTGGGGATATTTTCCGCGCGTGGCGGAACTGGATGGGGTGGAACGCGATTTGGTCATCGTCGGCAAACGGCTTGTATAGAATGGCGTCCGATGGGGCACGGATAATCATGACAATGCCAAGAAAGAGGGAATGACATGAACGTTATGCCGATTCGGCTGTTTACGATTCAAGACGGCGAAGGATTTGTCGCCGACGCCTTTCAATGCCCGGTGACCGGCAATTTGATTTATAAATCGTCCGGCACGCCGTCTGTCATCGCGTACACCGATCTCACAGACTGGCAAATTGCGCGCTTGGAGGAATACGGATTCCGCCGGCTCGAGGCGGCGTCCGGGCGAACGGCCGCCCACGAAGGCGGCATTGAAGAACTGCTCCCGAAACAATAGCAGCGGGTTGTCCTGCAGCCCGCACCAAAACAGCCTGTCCGCACCGGACAGGCTGTTTCATTGGCAGGGCGTCAAGATGCGGGCAACCGGGCGTTTCGAGCTGCCATCATCCGCCCGCACCGGTCATGTCCCCCGGCGGACGAACCAATAGAGCGCGGCCGCCGCCAGCAAACCAAGCAACGCATAAACAACGGGATGACCCGCGCGGTCTTTCGGCGCCGCCTCTTGATCGGAAGCAGACGGTTGATCGGCGGCCGGGCTGCCAGCGGGCTTCTCGTTTGACGGCGTGTTGCCATCAGGCGGATGGTCCGCCCCGTTTGGCGTTGGCTTTTCATCCGCCGCTCCCCTTCCGTACATGCCCGTCCCCGTCCGTTTTGCCTCGTTCAACGCGGCGCGGACACGGTCTTCGTATTTGTAATCGCCATAGTCATAAAAGTCTTCCACCAATCCCGCTTTGGCAATCTCCTCTTGCAACAGGCGACCGTCCACCCACACCCAGGAGAGCAGCCGCTGGTATTTGTCGAACAACGTATTCCCGTCTGTTTCAAGCACAATGTCCCCTTTTTGCAGGCGGGAGCACGTGAACTGGCTCGCTTCTTTTCCATATGGCTCGACTTCGATCGTGCTTTCCGGGGTGTCAATGAACAAAAAGCGGGTTGTATACACATGGCCGTTCACACGGAATTTGGCCGTGTCACCGTCCACGCACCCTACCAATGCCGCTTTGTATGTCCGGCCCAGCCGCAGCGAAGCATCGCCCTCTTTTCCCCCGAGCGCATGGCCGTCGAGGTCAATGCGGTCAGGAGTGAGGTTTCGCTTGCATCGTTCATTGCCGTTGTATTTCTGAATAAGTTGGACAAGCTCTTCTTTCGTTTTCGCCTGTTTCGCGAGCGCAGTCGGTTCATGCAGCAAGTACGTGCAGTCGCTGTTGCGAAAATGTCCGCCCAATTCATCTAGTTCGCCACGATGGGCGGCTGCATATATCGGGGCCATCAGCACCAAACAAACGATCATGATCATCATTCGCTTCATCGTGATCCCCTCTCCGCGAAATCAGAAAACAAAAAACCCTTGCCACGCAAGGGTTTGACGGATGGAGCATACCGGGCTCGAACCGGTGACCTTCGCGCTGCCAGCACGACGCTCTCCCAACTGAGCTAATGCCCCAAACGGTATGGATCATCTGCCCATGTTCCATTATATTATAGTTTGTCGGCTGTTTGCAATCCTTTTTTCATCAGCCGCTTTCAATATCGACATGGACGACGGCGTCGATGGAGCGAATGATGTAGTAAAGCTCGGCGGTCGAGCGCTTTTGGTCAATGACGGCTCTTAGTTTCAGCAAATGCTCATGTTCCTCAACGTCTTTAATGCGGATCGTTTTAATATTGATGCGCTGCTGTTTTAAATGGTCAATCACTTTGGTGATGTTTTTCGCCTCATCGACCGTAATTTGCAGCATCACCTCTTTTTCGCGCAGCTGCTTCGGCCCGAAAAAGTTGATTAAAAATGGAATGAGTTCGACGCTGACAATGAGCAGCGCCACACCGAACGCCGATTCCCAATAAAAGCCCGCGCCAACCGCCACGCCAATCCCTGCCGCCCCCCAAATGATCGCGGCGGTCGTCAGCCCGGTAATGCTGTCGTTGCCGCGGCGCAAAATGACGCCCGCTCCCAGGAACCCAACCCCGGATACGATTTGCGCGGCAAGGCGGAGCGGGTCCATTGTGATATGGTCTTTAAGAGGAAAGACGTACGCCGATTCGATCGAAACGATCGTAAGCAGGCAACTGGAAATGGAAATGACAAGGCACGTTTTCAAGCCGACCGGTTTTCGCTTCAATTCCCGTTCCAACCCGATAATCAGCCCGAGGATGGCGGAAATCCCTAATTTGAGGAACGGATCAAACATCATTTTTTCTCACCTCGTTCATGGTATAATGAATGTAAAAAAATGTTGGTGAGGAGATGGAAACATGAAGCCGCCAAGCGTAGCGAAATCGTATGCTGCGTTATTGATCGGCGCGCTTGCTGTGTCGACATCGGCCATTTTCGTCAAATGGTCGGAGGCGCCGTCGGCCGTTATCGCGTTTTACCGGCTTTTTTTCGCGGTCGTCATCATGACGCCGTTTTTTCTTCGCCATATCCGCGAACTGAAGCGTATTTCCCGACGCGACTGGTGGTTTTCGATTTGTTCCGGCGTGCTGCTTGCGTTTCATTTTATTCTTTGGTTTGAATCGCTCGACTATACTTCCGTCGCCAGCTCGGTCGTGCTTGTGACGCTGCAGCCACTGTTCGCCTTTGCGGGCGGGGCGCTCTTTTTCCGTGAGCGGCTGACGGCGGGCGCGCTCGCAAGCGCTGTTTTGGCGATTGCGGGAAGCGTCTTGATTAGCTGGGGCGATTTTCGCGTCAGCGGCGAAGCGCTCTATGGGGACATGTTGGCGTTGGTGGCGTGCGCGATGGTGACGGCGTACTGGCTGTTCGGCCAAGAAGTGCGCCAACGGTTGTCGCTCATGACGTATACATATATCGTCTATGGCATCAGTGCGGCGGTGTTGTGGCTGTACGCGATGCTGTTTCGCCTTTCGCTGGCGGCGTATCAGCTGACGGATTGGCTTTGTTTTCTCGCCCTTGCCGTCATTCCAACGCTGCTCGGCCACTCGGTGATGAACTGGGCCGTCAAATGGGTGAGCGCCTCGACGGTGTCGATGGCGATTTTGTTTGAACCGGTCGGCGCTTCGGCGTTGGCGTACTGGCTACTCGATGAACCGATCCGCCTGTTTCAATGGATCGGCGGCATTTTTATTTTAACAGGAATCGGGCTGTATTTGTGGGAGAAAAACGAAAAAGGCCCGCTAACGATACAAGAAAGTAGCGGACCCTAACGTCCCGGCGATCCATGGCAGACGGCCGAGCGGCAGGCGGAGTTCGTCGAAGCGGCGGGCGAATTGGGATAAATAAGCGAAGTTCATTTGTGTAATATGAGGAAGAAGATAGGCGGATTTCGTCGCCCACTGCTTCCGCCTCCGGTTGAGGGCGGCGATGATGCCGTCCGCTGTCTCGATGCCGATTCCGTGTCCGTAAAACAAGCCATCGCCCAAATAGATCGTGTTCTCCCCTTGCCATTGCGGCGTCAGCGGATCAACGTCCGGGTTTTTAAAATAAAGGCAGTCCCCGGGGAGAAAGTGTTCTCCCTTTTTCGTTTCGATACCGAGGTCTTTGTCCGTATGCCAGTCATACAGCAGCAAATGGGCAAACAAACGATTGAACGCCGACACGTCAATCCCTTCAAGCACCGCTTTATAAAAAACGATGACGATCGCCGTCGCGCACTCAAAGGCGTACAGTTCGCTGTTGACAAAAATATCATTGATGGCGTCCGATGGAAGAACGTCTGGCCGAAGCTGAAACCCCCCGCGCTCATCCCGCAGCCAGAACTGGCTGTTGCAGCGCGAAAAACGGAAAATGGCAAACTGCGCCCGGCTTTTCGCCAAGTCCACCGAGGCTTGAACGATCTGGCTGCGAAGCTTGATTTCAAACAGCAGTTGCTGTTCGTTCGGATACGTATATAGTTCAGGGGAAGACACAAGGGCGTGCAAAATGCGCTGTTCATTCGGCGGAAGCGAGGACGAGCCGGAAACGTGAAAACCGGACGGAGATGACAAGATGCGAATCAACGCCAAGATGCCTCCTTCAAGAAAGTAAAAATCAAGTAAGTGATGATAGATATATTATTGAAAATGTATGCGCCCGCCGCTCCGCATATTCGTCTGTCTTAGGCGGACAAGTTGCCAAGGCAGCGGGCGCCGTATTCCAACATGATATAAAGGAAGAAGGGGGCAGCAGCGTCGCAAAAAAAATAAAAAAAGGTATTGCATTTTTGTTTTTGAGGTGATATATTAAATAGCGTCGCTGCTAGAACGAACAGTTCGGACGCGACGGGCAAGAAAAACAGTTGACAACGAAAAGATGTTATGTTAGTATAAAGAAGCTGCTTGCGAGAGACAACGGGTTGATGAGGAAGTGAAATTCCTTGCATCCAAGCAGTGCGATCGTTCCTTGAAAACTGAACGAAACGAAGCGCGACGAAAAGCGGAGGTCCGCGGGTCGCCGCGACGGGCAAATGTTCTTCGCCTGCAAGGGTGCTTGCGCCCGGAAGGCGAAGGTTATTTGACCCCCGAGCGGCGGCGGACCGAAGCTGGACAATACGAAAAGCGGAGGTCCGCATGGGCCGAAGCAAAAGCCAATCAACTTTCTTTGGAGAGTTTGATCCTGGCTCAGGACGAACGCTGGCGGCGTGCCTAATACATGCAAGTCGAGCGGACCGGATTGGGGCTTGCCTTGATTCGGTCAGCGGCGGACGGGTGAGTAACACGTGGGCAACCTGCCCGCAAGACCGGGATAACTCCGGGAAACCGGAGCTAATACCGGATAACACCGAAGACCGCATGGTCTTCGGTTGAAAGGCGGCCTTTGGGCTGTCACTTGCGGATGGGCCCGCGGCGCATTAGCTAGTTGGTGAGGTAACGGCTCACCAAGGCGACGATGCGTAGCCGGCCTGAGAGGGTGACCGGCCACACTGGGACTGAGACACGGCCCAGACTCCTACGGGAGGCAGCAGTAGGGAATCTTCCGCAATGGGCGAAAGCCTGACGGAGCGACGCCGCGTGAGCGAAGAAGGCCTTCGGGTCGTAAAGCTCTGTTGTGAGGGACGAAGGAGCGCCGTTCGAAGAGGGCGGCGCGGTGACGGTACCTCACGAGAAAGCCCCGGCTAACTACGTGCCAGCAGCCGCGGTAATACGTAGGGGGCGAGCGTTGTCCGGAATTATTGGGCGTAAAGCGCGCGCAGGCGGTCTCTTAAGTCTGATGTGAAAGCCCACGGCTCAACCGTGGAGGGTCATTGGAAACTGGGGGACTTGAGGGCAGGAGAGGAGAGCGGAATTCCACGTGTAGCGGTGAAATGCGTAGAGATGTGGAGGAACACCAGTGGCGAAGGCGGCTCTCTGGCCTGCACCTGACGCTGAGGCGCGAAAGCGTGGGGAGCAAACAGGATTAGATACCCTGGTAGTCCACGCCGTAAACGATGAGTGCTAAGTGTTAGAGGGGTCACACCCTTTAGTGCTGCAGCTAACGCGATAAGCACTCCGCCTGGGGAGTACGGCCGCAAGGCTGAAACTCAAAGGAATTGACGGGGGCCCGCACAAGCGGTGGAGCATGTGGTTTAATTCGAAGCAACGCGAAGAACCTTACCAGGTCTTGACATCCCCTGACAACCCAAGAGATTGGGCGTTCCCCCTTCGGGGGGACAGGGTGACAGGTGGTGCATGGTTGTCGTCAGCTCGTGTCGTGAGATGTTGGGTTAAGTCCCGCAACGAGCGCAACCCTCGCCTCTAGTTGCCAGCATTCGGTTGGGCACTCTAGAGGGACTGCCGGCGACAAGTCGGAGGAAGGTGGGGATGACGTCAAATCATCATGCCCCTTATGACCTGGGCTACACACGTGCTACAATGGGCGGTACAAAGGGCTGCGAACCCGCGAGGGGGAGCGAATCCCAAAAAGCCGCTCTCAGTTCGGATTGCAGGCTGCAACTCGCCTGCATGAAGCCGGAATCGCTAGTAATCGCGGATCAGCATGCCGCGGTGAATACGTTCCCGGGCCTTGTACACACCGCCCGTCACACCACGAGAGCTTGCAACACCCGAAGTCGGTGAGGTAACCCGCAAGGGAGCCAGCCGCCGAAGGTGGGGCAAGTGATTGGGGTGAAGTCGTAACAAGGTAGCCGTACCGGAAGGTGCGGCTGGATCACCTCCTTTCTAAGGACGAAAAGCGGAAGCGCCGCGTTCGGCTCTCGAARCCAAATGTTCTTCACCCGGAGGGGTGCTGGCACCCCGAGGGGGAAGGTTATTTGGCAGAAGAGAGCCAGGCGCTGGAGCTAGACAAGACGAAAAGTGGAGGCCGCAATGGCCAACTGTCGATACACAGCGCTTTCGTTTCGTTCAGTTTTGAGGGAATGAGAAATTCCTTCAGTTGCTTTGCGTCTGCGTCTACAAGTGAATTCAGAGAAGCTGGATTCCTCGACGCAAGACTGCAGAGAAGCAAATTCAAGAAGTAGTCTCGTTCCTTGAAAACTAGATAACCGGAAAAGCGGAGGCTCGCGGGTCGCCGCGATGGGCAAATGTTCTTCGCCTGCAAGGGTGCTTGCACCCGGAAGGCGAAGGTTATTTGCCCCCGAGCGGCGGCGAGCCGACGCTAGACAATAAGGAAGAAGCCGAGAGCGCTGTAGGTTAAGCTAGAAAGGGCGCACGGTGGATGCCTTGGCACTAGGAGCCGATGAAGGACGGGGCAAACGCCGAAACGCTCCGGGGAGCTGTAAGCAAGCGTTGATCCGGAGATGTCCGAATGGGGGAACCCACTGTCCGTAATGGGGCAGTATCCATGCCTGAATCCATAGGGCATGGAGGGCACACCCGGGGAACTGAAACATCTTAGTACCCGGAGGAGAAGAAAGCAAACGCGATTCCCTGAGTAGCGGCGAGCGAAACGGGAACAGCCCAAACCAAGAGGCRTGCCTCTTGGGGTTGTAGGACCGCTCATTGTGGGAGTGAGAAAGGAACGGGGTAGACGAACCGGTCTGGAACGGCCGGCCAGAGAAGGTGACAGCCCTGTAGTCGAAACTTCGTTCCCTCCCGAGCGGATCCTGAGTACGGCGGGACACGGGAAATCCCGTCGGAAGCAGGGAGGACCATCTCCCAAGGCTAAATACTCCCTAGTGACCGATAGTGCACCAGTACCGTGAGGGAAAGGTGAAAAGCACCCCGGAAGGGGAGTGAAAGAGAACCTGAAACCGTGTGCCTACAAGTAGTCAGAGCGCGTTCATGCGTGATGGCGTGCCTTTTGTAGAATGAACCGGCGAGTGACGATGGCGTGCGAGGTTAAGCCGAAGAGGCGGAGCCGCAGCGAAAGCGAGTCTGAACAGGGCGAAAAGTACGTCGTCGTCGACCCGAAACCAGGTGATCTACCCATGTCCAGGGTGAAGGCCGGGTAACACCGGCTGGAGGCCCGAACCCACGCACGTTGAAAAGTGCGGGGATGAGGTGTGGGTAGGGGTGAAATGCCAATCGAACTTGGAGATAGCTGGTTCTCCCCGAAATAGCTTTAGGGCTAGCCTCGGGATGGAGAGTGTTGGAGGTAGAGCACTGATTGGGCTAGGGGCCCTCATCGGGTTACCGAACCCAGTCAAACTCCGAATGCCAACGACTTATGCCCGGGAGTCAGACTGCGAGTGATAAGATCCGTGGTCGAGAGGGAAACAGCCCAGATCGCCAGCTAAGGCCCCAAAGTGCACGTTCAGTGGAAAAGGATGTGGAGTTGCAAAGACAACCAGGATGTTGGCTTAGAAGCAGCCACCATTTAAAGAGTGCGTAATAGCTCACTGGTCGAGTGACTCTGCGCCGAAAATGTACCGGGGCTAAACGTGCCGCCGAAGCTGCGGGATGACCGTTGGTCATCGGTAGGGGAGCGTTCTAAGGGCGTTGAAGCCAGACCGGAAGGACTGGTGGAGCGCTTAGAAGTGAGAATGCCGGTATGAGTAGCGAAAACAGAGGTGAGAATCCTCTGCGCCGAAAGCCTAAGGGTTCCTGAGGAAGGTTCGTCCGCTCAGGGTTAGTCGGGACCTAAGCCGAGGCCGAAAGGCGTAGGTGATGGACAACAGGTTGAGATTCCTGTACCACCTCCTTCCCGTTTGAGCGATGGGGGGACGCAGGAGGATAGGGCGAGCAGGCGGCTGGAAGAGCCTGTCCAAGCCGTGAGGCTGATCCGCAGGCAAATCCGCGGATCATAAGGCCAAGCGGTGACGGCGACGGATTGATCCGGAAGTCCCCGATTTCACACTGCCAAGAAAAGCCTCTAGCGAGGGAAGAGGTGCCCGTACCGCAAACCGACACAGGTAGGCGAGGAGAGAATCCTAAGGCGCGCGGGAGAACTCTCGTTAAGGAACTCGGCAAAATGACCCCGTAACTTCGGGAGAAGGGGTGCTCTTTGGGGTGAAGAGCCCTGAAGAGCCGCAGTGAAAAGGCCCAAGCGACTGTTTATCAAAAACACAGGTCTCTGCGAAGCCGAAAGGCGACGTATAGGGGCTGACACCTGCCCGGTGCTGGAAGGTTAAGGGGAGCGCTTAGCGGAAGCGAAGGTGCGAACCGAAGCCCCAGTAAACGGCGGCCGTAACTATAACGGTCCTAAGGTAGCGAAATTCCTTGTCGGGTAAGTTCCGACCCGCACGAAAGGTGTAACGACTTGGGCGCTGTCTCAACGAGAGACCCGGTGAAATTATACTACCTGTGAAGATGCAGGTTACCCGCGACAGGACGGAAAGACCCCGTGGAGCTTTACTGCAGCCTGATATGGAATTTTGGTATCGCTTGTACAGGATAGGTGGGAGCCTGGGAAGCCGGAGCGCCAGCTTCGGTGGAGGCGGCGGTGGGATACCACCCTGGCGRTATTGAAATTCTAACCCGCACCCCTTAGCGGGGTGGGAGACAGTGTCAGGCGGGCAGTTTGACTGGGGCGGTCGCCTCCCAAAAGGTAACGGAGGCGCCCAAAGGTTCCCTCAGAATGGTTGGAAATCATTCGGAGAGTGCAAAGGCACAAGGGAGCTTGACTGCGAGACGGACAGGTCGAGCAGGGACGAAAGTCGGGCTTAGTGATCCGGTGGTTCCGCATGGAAGGGCCATCGCTCAACGGATAAAAGCTACCCCGGGGATAACAGGCTGATCTCCCCCAAGAGTCCACATCGACGGGGAGGTTTGGCACCTCGATGTCGGCTCATCGCATCCTGGGGCTGTAGTCGGTCCCAAGGGTTGGGCTGTTCGCCCATTAAAGCGGTACGCGAGCTGGGTTCAGAACGTCGTGAGACAGTTCGGTCCCTATCCGTCGCGGGCGCAGGAAATTTGAGAGGAGCTGTCCTTAGTACGAGAGGACCGGGATGGACGCACCGCTGGTGTACCAGTTGTCCCGCCAGGGGCACCGCTGGGTAGCTATGTGCGGACGGGATAAGCGCTGAAAGCATCTAAGCGTGAAGCCCCCCTCAAGATGAGATTTCCCACCGCGTCAGGCGGGTAAGATCCCTCGAAGATGACGAGGTCGATAGGTCCGAGGTGGAAGCGTGGCGACACGTGGAGCTGACGGATACTAATCGATCGAGGGCTTAACCTAACAAGAAAAGTGGAGGCCGCCTGCTTATCGGCGAGGCGCGCTGGAGGGCCTGCGAGCGGGCTTAGCCCGCCGCAGCAGGACCGAAGCGTCGCGAGCCGATGGCGGCCGGAACTAGACAGCGAAAAGCGCAGGCGAGCGGCGGCGAGCCGGAGCTAGACAATGAAAAGTGAAAGCGCCCCGGCTTCTTCCTGAAACGGTTATCTAGTTTTGAAGGAATGAACTTCCTGTTGACAAATAAAGCAAGGTGGATATAATAATTATTGTCTAAAGCAAATCGATCATCCATTGCCTAGTGGTGATAGCGGAGGGGAAACACCCGTTCCCATCCCGAACACGGAAGTTAAGCCCTCCAGCGCCGATGGTAGTTGGGGCCAGCGCCCCTGCAAGAGTAGGTCGCTGCTAGGCAATGTTATTCACTTCGCAATAGCTCAGCGACGAGCTTTAGCATCGTTGAATTTACTTTGAGTTGTCCCGATGTATCTGACTCCTTATGAATTGGCTGGCAGAGGAAGAGGCAACAAGCACATTGAGAAGATGTGCATGACATATAGTTTATTCATCATTCCGCAATAGCTCAGCGGTAGAGCAACCGGCTGTTAACCGGTAGGTCGTAGGTTCGAATCCTACTTGCGGAGCCATTTTTATGCTTCCATAGCTCAGTAGGTAGAGCACTTCCATGGTAAGGAAGAGGTCACCGGTTCGAGCCCGGTTGGAAGCTCCATTTCTCACTGGCCCGTTGGTCAAGTGGTTAAGACACCGCCCTTTCACGGCGGTAACACGGGTTCGAATCCCGTACGGGTCACTTTCGTTCAAATCAACCGCCCTTCGAAGGGCGGTTGATTTGAAAATGTATAGCCACATGGCAACAGTGACATAATAATTACCGGATATCGAATCGTTTCACAGCGTTGGGCTATAGCCAAGCGGTAAGGCAACGGACTTTGACTCCGTGATGCGCTGGTTCGAATCCAGCTAGCCCAGCCATTATTTTTTGTACATAAAATTTACATGCTATGGGTCATTAGTTCAGCAACGAGCGTTACATCATCGAGTTGGCTTCGAGTTGCCCCGACGCATCTGACATCTTCGAATATGCTAGTAGAGGAAGGGGCATCGTTGTCTCGGAGTGTTATTGAACCCATGAGCCATTAGCTCAGTAGGTAGAGCAACGAGCGTTGCATCATCGAGTTGGCTACGAGTTGTCCCGACGCATCTGACATCTTCGAATAAGCTTGTAGAGGAAGGGGCATCGTTCACTGTGAGTGTATACCTAACCATGAGCCATTAGCTCAGTAGGTAGAGCATCTGACTTTTAATCAGAGGGTCGGAGGTTCGAGTCCTCCATGGCTCACCATAGCGCGGAAGTAGTTCAGTGGTAGAACACCACCTTGCCAAGGTGGGGGTCGCGGGTTCGAGTCCCGTCTTCCGCTTGGGCGGGGCCTTAGCTCAGCTGGGAGAGCGCCTGCTTTGCACGCAGGAGGTCATCGGTTCGATCCCGATAGGCTCCATCAAGAGCAGACTGCTTGACAACCACAAGCAGTCTGCTCTTTTTTGTTATATCGGTATAAATATTCAAAATTTTGTCAAGTTGAGTCATCCCCTTTCTTTCCTCTACAATAAAGACGTAACGAAAGGAGTGGGAGACAGCATGAAGCCAATTTCAATTATCGGGGTTCCGATGGATTTAGGGCAGACACGCCGCGGCGTTGATATGGGGCCGAGCGCAATGCGTTATGCAGGCATCATCGAACGTCTGGAACGTCTTCATTACGATATTGAAGATTTGGGAGATATTCCAATTGGGAAAGCAGAGCGGTTGCACGAGCAAGGAGATTCACGGTTGCGCAATTTGAAAGCGGTTGCGGATGCGAATGAGAAACTCGCGGCGGCGGTTGACCAAGTCGTTCAGCGGGGGCGCTTCCCACTTGTGCTGGGCGGCGACCATAGCATCGCCATTGGCACGCTTGCCGGGGTGGCGAAACATTATGAGCGGCTTGGAGTGATCTGGTATGACGCGCACGGCGACGTCAACACCGAGGAAACGTCGCCGTCTGGAAACATTCATGGCATGCCGCTGGCGGCGAGCCTCGGGTTTGGCCATCCGGCGCTGACGCAAATCGGCGGATACAGCCCCAAAATCAAGCCGGAACATGTCGTGTTGATCGGCGTCCGTTCCCTTGATGAAGGGGAGAAGAAGTTTATTCGCGAAAAAGGAATCAAAATTTACACGATGCATGAGGTTGATCGGCTCGGAATGACAAGGGTGATGGAAGAAACGATCACCTATTTAAAAGAACGAACGGATGGCGTTCATTTGTCGCTTGACTTGGATGGCCTTGACCCAAGCGACGCACCAGGAGTCGGAACGCCTGTCATTGGAGGATTGACATACCGCGAAAGCCATTTGGCGATGGAGATGCTGGCCGAAGCACAAATCATCACTTCAGCGGAATTTGTCGAAGTGAACCCGATCTTGGATGAGCGGAACAAAACAGCATCAGTGGCTGTAGCGCTGATGGGGTCGTTGTTTGGTGAAAAACTCATTTAATGCATGTGAGCAAAGAGGGTTGGTTGCGGGATTTACGGATATGATGATGATTTGTTCCCGCTGTTTGTGAAAGAGGGGCTGCCATTTGTTTGGTGTCTCCTCTTTTTCAGTTGTATGATACAATAAATATGTTGCATGAAACTTTTCTTGATCGAGCGCCGTAATATACAGTAAGCCGTGAGGCGGGGGTATTGTATTTTATGGATCTATTTATTAAAAAGAGAATTAAGGCGATCCAAAAAGGGGATCAAAACGCATACGCGGATCTTGTCGATTTGTATAAGGACAAGATTTACCGCCTTTGCTATCGAATGTTGGGCAATCGGCATGAGGCGGAAGATGCGGCGCAGGAGGCGTTCATCCGCGCCTACATCCATATTGATACGTACAATCCTGAAATGAAGTTTTCCACTTGGCTGTACCGGATCGCGACGAACTTGACGATCGATAAATTGCGGAAACGGAAGCCGGACGTGTATTTAGATGAAGAGGTCGGAGGCACGGACGGGTTGACGATGCAGGCTCAGCTTCCTTCCCTCGAAACATCCCCGGAGGAGGCAGTGGAAAGCCTGGAGCTGCAAGAGACGGTGCAGCGAGCGATTGAGCAGTTGCCGGAAAAATACCGGAGCGTGATCGTGTTGAAATATATGGAAGATTTGTCGTTGCAAGAAATCAGCGAGATTTTAGGGTTGCCGGTCGGCACGGTGAAAACGCGGCTGCATCGCGGCCGCGAAGCGTTGCGCAGGCAATTGGGTCATTTATAAGAGGGTGGGAGACTATGGAATGTCCGAAAGAAATCGTGTTGCTCATGCACAGCTATTTTGATGGAGATCTCCAGCCAGAAGGAGAGCAGCAGCTGAAAGAACATTTGCGTTCGTGCGCTGCGTGCGCTGCCCATTTTCACGAGCTGAAAAAGACGGTTGCTTTCCTCCAATATGCCGCCCACGTTGCGCCGCCGTCGTCGTTTGCAGCCAAGGTTATGGAGGCGATGCCGAAAGAGAGAAAGACCGCGCGGCTGCGCCGCTTCCTGCATCGCCACCCGCTGCTTACGGCTGCCTCGTTGTTTTTAGCGCTCACTTTCGGCAGCTTAGCTTCTTCATGGGGGGAAAGAGGCGCGTTTTCCGTCTCAGCTGATGAACATGTCATCATCCGCGATCATACTGTCATCGTGCCGAAAGGAGAAACGGTCAAAGGGGATATTGTCGTCCGCAATGGCTCGATTCGGATTGAAGGAACGGTTGATGGGGACGTGACTGTGATCCATGGAAAGAAATATATGGCGTCCGCCGGGCAAGTGACAGGGGAAGTGGAGGAAATTAATCAAGTGTTTGAATGGATTTGGTATAATATTAAAGAAAGGTTCAATCGTGCGCTCCAATCGATTGAATGATGGCAGCCATCGTTCGATGGCTTTTTCCGTGGCCATCAACAGATTGGAATTAGAGATAAAGGAAGTGTGAAGATGTCCTTCGGAGAGCTCCCCATCGTGTCATATTTGTTAAAAGTGGTTGATATCCTTGTCGTTTGGTATGTGATTTACAAGTTGATCATGATGATTCGCGGGACGAAGGCCATTCAGCTGTTAAAAGGCATTTTTTTAATTATTTTGGTTCGTTTCGTGAGCAATTACCTCGGATTGACGACGTTGCAATGGCTGATGGATCAGGCGATCATTTGGGGATTTCTCGCGATCATCATCATTTTCCAACCAGAATTGCGGCGCGCCCTGGAGCAGCTCGGCCGCGGACGGCTGTTCACCCGCAATACGGTCAATGAAGATGAAGAGCGGATGCGAATGGTGGAAGCCATTGTCAAAGCGACCGAGTATATGGCGAAGCGACGCATCGGCGCGCTGATTTCCATTGAGCGGGAAACCGGAATGAACGATTATATCGAAACCGGCATTATGTTAAACGCTCATGTGTCGTCGGAACTGCTCATTAATATTTTCATTCCGAACACGCCGCTTCATGACGGGGCGGTCATTATTCAAAAAAACCAAATCGCTGCGGCGGCCTGTTATTTACCATTATCGGAAAGTCCGTTTATTTCGAAAGAGCTCGGAACACGCCATCGGGCGGCGCTCGGCATCAGCGAAGTGACGGACAGCGTCACCGTCGTCGTGTCGGAAGAGACGGGAGCAGTATCGTTGACGAAAAACGGCGAGCTGCACCGCGATTTAACGATCGATGAGTTTCGGGAGCTGTTGACCGGCGAACTTGCTCCAGCGACGAAGGCGCCCGCTTCTTCCCGTTGGCAATGGAGGGGGAAGAAACATGGATAAGTTGATGGACCATCCTTGGTTTATTCGCGTTGTCTCCTTATTGCTGGCGATTATGCTGTATATGTCAGCCAATGTCGGGGCGAAAACCGGTGAAACGCGCAACACGTTTGGCCAGGAAGATACGGAAACGTTGATCGATATTCCGGTGGTCGCTTACTATGATGAAGACAACTTGGTCGTATCTGGCGTCCCGAAATACGTGAACGTTACGCTCCAAGGGCCGGCCAGCATTGTCAAACCGACGGCTCTGCAGCGAAATTTCGAGGTGTATGTCGATTTAACGGAATTGCCGTTAGGGACATACACGGTGCCGATCAAATACAGGGACATCTCTGACAAGTTGAAAGTGACGATTCAGCCTTCCTCGGCCAAAGTGACGATTCGTGAAAAAGTGTCGAAACGGTTTCCTGTCGGTGTTGAATTTTTCAATCGAAACAAAATGCCGGATGGCTATTCCGTTGGAGAACCGACTGTGAAACCAGATGCCGTGACGATTACCGGGGCGAAGGAACTAATCGACGAGATTGCGTTTGTCAAAGCCATCGTCGACTTAGATGGGGCGACGGAAACGCTGACGAGAGAAGCGCGCGTTCGGGTGTACGATCGACGGGGAAATGAGTTGGATATTGAGCCAGAGCCATCGTCGGTGGAAGTAACCGTGCCGGTGAAAAGCCCGAGCAAGACGGTGCCGGTTCAAGTGCGAACAACTGGGGAGTTGCCGGATGGTGTGCATCTTGTCAGCATCACGCCGGAGCCGGATCGAGTGACGATTTATGGACCGAAGGAAGTGTTGAACCATATTGACAAGCTGGAAGGATTGACCGTTGATTTGGACGATATTACGGATGATGCGACGGTAGAACTTGACGCTCCGCTCCCTGATGGCGCAAAAAGCGTCAACCCAGACAAAATCAAGGTCCATATTGATGTGGAAAAAGACGTCACGCAAACGTGGAAAGACGTGCCGATCGCTGTCGTCGGCTTGCCGGATTCATACAAAGCTGAATTTGTCAAACCGCTTGAAGGCAAAATTACGGTCCGCCTTGTCGGTCCGCCCGATGTCGTCCGCGGGTTGACAAAAGACGATATTCGTTTGTATGTCGATGTCGGTGGACTTGACACCGGCGAACATCAAGTTCCCATTCAATGGAACCACCCTAAACAAGTCCAATGGCAACCGTCGGCGGAAACGGCGATGGTCCATATTCGCGACAAAGCAACTGCACAATAAACTGCATAGTAAGGAGAGAGTGAACGAATGGGCAAATATTTTGGCACTGATGGTGTACGAGGAGTCGCAAATCGTGAATTGACGCCAGAGTTGGCGTTTCAAATCGGCCGCTGCGGCGGATACGTGCTGACCAAAAGCGCTGAGCGCCCGAAAGTACTGATCGGGCGCGACACCCGCATTTCCGGCCATATGTTGGAAGGCGCCCTTGTCGCCGGGCTTTTGTCGATCGGGGCGGAAGTGATGCGCCTTGGTGTCATTTCCACGCCAGGCGTCGCCTATTTGACGAAGGCGCTTGGAGCGCAGGCCGGCATTATGATTTCCGCCTCCCACAACCCGGTGCAAGATAACGGCATTAAATTTTTCGGTCCGGACGGGTTCAAGCTGTCGGATGAGCAGGAAGCGGAAATTGAGGCGCTGATCGACAGCGCGGAGGATATGCTGCCGCGGCCGATCGGGGCTGGGCTTGGGCAAGTAAACGACTATTTCGAAGGCGGGCAAAAGTACTTGCAGTATTTAAAACAAACGATTGATGAAGAAGATTTTTCCGGGATGAAAATCGCCCTCGACTGCGCGCACGGGGCGACGTCATCGCTTGCGACGTACTTATTTGCCGATTTGGATGCGGATGTCGTGACAATGGGGGCTTCGCCCAATGGGCTCAACATTAACGAAGGGGTCGGGTCCACCCATCCGGAAGCGCTCGCCGCATTTGTCAAAGAAAAAGGAGCGGATGTCGGGCTCGCCTTTGACGGCGACGGCGACCGTCTCATTGCCGTCGATGAGAACGGCAACATCGTCGATGGCGACCAAATTATGTACATTTGCGCCAAATATTTAAAAGAAACCGGCCGCCTCAAGCACCAAACCGTCGTCTCAACCGTCATGAGCAACCTTGGGTTTTACAAGGCGCTTGAGGCGCAGGGAATCAAAAGTGTACAAACGGCCGTTGGCGACCGCTATGTCGTCGAGGAAATGAAGAAGAACGGCTATAATCTCGGCGGCGAGCAGTCCGGACACATCATTTTCCTTGACTACAACACGACGGGGGACGGAATGTTGACGGCGCTCCAGCTTGTCAACATCATGAAAATCAAAGGCAAGCCGCTTTCCGAATTGGCGGGGGAAATGAAAAAATACCCGCAGCTGCTTGTGAACGTCCGGGTAAAAGATAAAGAAAAAGCGATGGAAAATGAGCAAGTGAAAAAAGTGATCCAGGAAGTGGAGGCAGAGATGAACGGCAACGGCCGCGTTCTTGTCCGCCCATCGGGGACTGAGCCGCTTGTGCGCATTATGGCGGAGGCCCCGACCGAAGAAGCGTGCCGCGCCTACGTGGAGCGGATCGCGGATGTCGTTCGCCGTGAAATGGGAGTGGAATAACCGACCGCTTGGACAACCACCCTATGCATAGACGGAACGTTCGCTTCCGTTTATGCATAGGTTATTTTATATAAAGGGATGGATAGATGATAGTTGACGCCGCTGGGAATGTCCTGTAATATTAACGTTGTTGCTTTTTTCTTGAAAGGAGGCGATGGCAGGGCGGAACAAGGAGATCAGGAACAGCAGTTGTTCCAGCGGATGGAACGTTTCAAAAAGAAAAACCGGTTGGTTGTTGCAATCGTTTTGACGACAAAAGCGCCTGGACTAAGCGTTGGACGGAAGAACGCTTAGTTGACGAGGAGGAGGTTTATCGAGGTTTTCGGCGGATGCCTCCCGGCTGGAGCGATGACAGCCGCAAGTCCTCTCTTAAAACAAAGGGGTGACCCTTTGCACAAAGGGGAGGATGTCATCGCGCGAAACGAAGAAGGGAGTCTGCCGCCCGTGGATCGGCGAGGCCCCGTTGTTCTTTGACAACTGAACATGGAAGGATCTCATTAGCGGCAGCCTCCAAGATGAAAAGGAGGAACATTTGCCATGTGCGGCATTGTTGGCTATATCGGTAATCAAGATGTGAAGGAAATTTTATTGCGCGGATTGGAAAAACTCGAGTATCGCGGCTACGATTCGGCGGGGATCGCTGTGTTGAACGAAAGCGGCGTGCATGTGTTTAAGGAAAAAGGACGGATTGCTGATTTGCGCCGCATCGTCGACCCGAACGTCAACGCGACGGTCGGCATTGGCCATACACGCTGGGCGACACACGGGGCGCCAAGCCGAGTGAACGCCCACCCGCATCAAAGCGCTTCAGGCCGTTTTACGCTTGTGCATAACGGTGTCATTGAAAACTATGAAATGGTCAAGCGCGATTATTTAGCCGATGTTACGTTTCAAAGCGACACGGACACGGAAGTGATCGTTCAGCTCGTGGAAAAATTCGTCCGTGACGGGCTGACAACGGAAGAAGCGTTCCGAAAAACGCTCTCGCTGCTAAAAGGATCGTACGCCATCGCCATGATCGATGCACAAGACGAAAACACCATCTATGCGGCGAAAAACAAAAGCCCGCTTCTCGTCGGCTTGGGCGATGGGTTTAACGTCGTGGCGAGCGACGCGATGGCGATGCTTCAAGTGACGAATCAATTCGTCGAACTGATGGATGGGGAGCTCGTTATCGTCACGAGCGAGAACGTCACGATTCAAACGCTCAACGGCGAAACAGTCGAACGGAAGCCATTTACGGCTGAGCTCGATGCGAGCGACATTGAAAAAGGGACGTATCCGCATTACATGCTGAAAGAAATTGATGAGCAGCCGTTCGTCATCCGCCGCATCATTCAAAAATACCAAGACGAAAACGGCGGATTGACGATTGACCAAGCGATCATCAACGAAGTGCTGAACGCTGACCGCCTGTACATTGTCGCGTGCGGAACGAGCTACCATGCAGGTCTCGTCGGCAAGCAGTTGATCGAATCGTGGGCGAAAATTCCGGTGGAAGTGCATATCGCCAGCGAATTTTCGTACAACATGCCGCTGTTGTCGGAAAAGCCGCTCTTCATCTTTATCTCGCAAAGCGGCGAAACGGCCGACAGCCGCGCCGTGCTCGTGCAAACGAACAAACTCGGCTATAAAGCGATTACGATCACGAACGTCCCAGGTTCGACGCTGTCGCGGGAAGCCGATTATACGCTCCTGTTGCACGCCGGTCCGGAAATCGCCGTTGCCTCGACAAAAGCCTATACGGCGCAAATTGCCGTGTTGGCGATTTTGGCCGCCGCGGCGGCGAAAGCGAAAGGCTTTGAGCTGGACTTTGACTTGACGAAAGAGCTCGCCATCGTCGCCAATGTGATGGAAATGCTGTGTGATGCGAAAGAAGAAATGGAGAAAATCGCAAGCGACTACTTGACGCTGACGCGCAACTGCTTCTTCATCGGCCGCGCCGTTGACTACTATGTCTGCCTAGAAGGCGCGCTGAAGCTGAAGGAGATCTCGTACATCCAAGCGGAAGGGTTCGCCGGCGGCGAGCTGAAACACGGCACGATCGCCTTGATTGAGGACGGCACGCCGGTGATTGCCCTCGCCACCCAAGAGCACGTCAACTTAAGCATTCGCGGCAACGTAAAAGAAGTCGTCGCCCGCGGCGCGAACCCGTGCGTCATCTCGATGCGCGGCCTGGAAGGCGACGGCGACCGCTTTATCATCCCATCCGTCCATCCGGATCTTACGCCGCTTGTCTCCGTCGTGCCGTTGCAGCTGATCGCATACTATGCCGCCTTGCACCGCGGCTGCGACGTCGACAAACCGCGCAACTTGGCGAAGAGCGTGACGGTGGAGTGAGCGGTTCATTGGTCGGAAAGACTGTTGTTAAGTGACAAAAAAAGCCTTATACTCGCGATCGGTATCGAAGCGAAACAAATTCAATTCAGTTTGATTGGCAACGAGGATGGGATTCCAATTAGGGAGAAGGAAATAGGATTGAAGGGAATCGAGAAAGGTACCTAAAGGTGCTTTTCTCGATTTTTTATTTGGAGCCAAAAGAGGAGAAATGGATCGTGAATGTTAGTTAATTGATCAAGCAAGGCTTAGCAAAGAGATAAATTAGAATCGAAACAAAAATTTTACATATAAGGGGGTTTATTAAGATAAAAAATATGGTATAATTTACAAAAAATGAATTCAATATGTTGCATTGAAACTCCTTCCGAAGTCGAGAAAAAGGAAAAACCCCTTTATATTCAAGGGGTTTTTCTAGTTTTGTAGGGAATTGTTGAATGCAACATAATATCTATAAGGATCTAACCTGTTCGGGTTTCATGGCGGCGAATGGCCACCGCTTTTTGAGGGTTTCTTTTCCTCGCGATGTTTCCGTTTGCCCGTGTGCTCTTGTCACGCCAGACTGAGCCATTGCATAAGATAGTGGCAGATTCCAAGTGTGAGGAGAGTGAACAGGCAATTGAATCCGAATTACGTCCATCCGTATATTAGCACTCAGTGGCCCTACCCGATGTCCAGTTACTTCCCCCCTCATTATGGCTGGTGGAGCTGGTCACCGTATGCTTATGGTATGCTACAACATGCAAGGAACGACAGGTTTCCTCCCATCAAATTGAGAGATTACGGCGGAAAACCGTTCGTTGTCAATATTGAGAGAGCCGCCGAGCAAAATCAAAATTTCCGAACCGCATTATGGACAGGAAAACATTTGCAAGTGACGTTGATGAGCATTGAGGTAGGAGGAGATATCGGACTGGAAGTTCATCCGAATGTGGACCAGTTTATTCGTATTGAACAAGGACAGGGTCTTGTGCAGATGGGGGAACGAAAAGACCGTCTGGATTTTGAAAGAAGAGTGTCCGAAGATGACGCGATCATGATTCCAGCTGGGACGTGGCATAATGTGACCAATATAGGGCATGTTCCCTTGAAGCTATATTCCATTTATGCTCCGCCCGAGCATCCGTTTGGCACGGTTCACAGGACGAAAGCCGAGGCCATGGCCGATGATCGGTGACTGATTTGGCAGTTTCGTTGGAAACCAGAGTTATGTCAGGTTTTCAATTGATTATAGGAAAAAGTAGCCGCAGAGCCCTTCGTCAGGGGTGTTCTGCGGTTTTTGCTTTCAAACGAGGGGTGCCGCCTGCAACATTTAGGGGTTCGTTTGGCAGAACGTCGCGGCTCATCAAAGCGTTTGTGCAGCTTGTTCGCTTCGGTTGGGTGCAGGCGCAATCTTGCGTGTTTCCGGTTGTCATTTTTGCCTCATTGGCGCTGACGAAGATCGCGCCGCTTCCGCTATTGCCGCGGTATGATTGGCTGCTTGTTATTTGCCTGCTCATGCAATGGTGGATGGTGCGGTCAGGGATGGAAACGCGGGATGAACTCAAAGTGATCACCTTGTTCCACGTCATTGGACTTGCGCTCGAGCTGTTTAAAGTGCGCATGGGTTCGTGGTCGTATCCGGAAGAGGGGTATACGAAAATCTTTGGCGTGCCCTTGTACAGCGGCTTTATGTATGCGAGCGTCGCCAGCTATCTTTGCCAGGCGTGGCGAAGGCTGAAGGTGGAGTTGGTGCAATGGCCGCCGTTTTGGATGGTCGTTCCTCTCGCTTCGGCGATTTACTTGAATTTTTTCACCCACCATTATTGGGTGGACGTTCGTTGGTGGCTCTCAAGCCTCGTCATGCTTGTCTTTTGGCGGTCATGGGTGACGTATGAGGTCGGGGGAATCCGCTACCGGATGCCGTTTGTTTTGTCGTTTTTGCTGATCGGGTTTTTCATCTGGATCGCGGAAAACATCGCCACCTTTTTTGGCGCTTGGCAATATCCAAACCAGGCGAAGGCGTGGAGCCTTGTTCATCGTACGATAAGGAAGATCAACCGTAAAGCCGTTTTGTGTTCGCCGTGATCAGGTTTTGACTTGTTCGATATCTCGGCCATAGTGTGCCGCCACGGCTCGCGCGGAGTCCAATAGCCATAACGGCGTCGTCAGTTTTCCGGCAAACGGGCCTGCAAACGGCCATGGGCCGTCCGTTTCGAGGAGCAGCTGCTCGATGGGAACGAGGGATAACAGCTGCTTGTCGCGCTCGCGGTAGCACACTTCTGGGGTGACGGAAATGTAGCAGCCGTACTCGATGATTTGTTTGACCACGGCAGGCTCGGCCTTCAGCCAGTGGAGATGGGCGTGTCGGACGCCAGTTTGCCGCAAGATGGCCAAGGCGGTTTCGGCGCGGTCGTAGACGGCGTGAAGAACGAGCGGCAAGGAGGCATCCGCGGCGATGGCCGCGATTTCGGTTAATCGTTCTTGATACGCGGGCAGCTTGGCGCATGCTTCCGCTGAATAGTATGGCAGCCCGACTTCGCCGATGGCGGCGAGCAGCGGCCGCTCTTGTTTGACAAGCTCTGTCCATTCGTTCCAATCGGCTGCGCTTGGCAGCGGTTGCTCGGGATGAAAACCGATGGCGGCGTAGACGAAGGAAGGGAATCGCTGTTTCAACTCGAGCGTTCGGTGGCTTGAGCGCAAATCGGTGGATACGGCGACGACGCTGATGATGCCCGCTTCTTGCCAACGGTTGATTTGTTCCTCGATGTCCGTGTACTGGTCGAGATGAATATGAGCGTCGATCATCTACAGCGACCTCCCCTGTCCTTTTGGCCGTACGATCGCCAACTGCAGCTTATCCCCATTCCTTATCAATCTGGTACTTGCGGATGCGGTATTGCAAGTTTTGTCGGCTCAAACCAAGCGCTTTGGCCGTTTTGGTGATGTTGAAGCCGTGATGCTGCAGCGCCTTGCGGATGTAGTAAATTTCGACTTCTTCCATGTATTTGTCAAGCGGCAACATATCTTCTGTATCGAACAAAAAGTCCGTTTTCGCTTCGTCGGGCGCCAGCTTGGCTCGAAAAGGGGCAGGCAGATGGGCGAGGGTGATGGTTTGTTCTTGTTCCATCGTCGCCATCGTTTCCAACATGACGGCCTCAAGCTCGCGCACGTTGCCGGGCCAGCTGTAAGCAAGAAACGCCTCTTGCACGTCATCGCCGAGTCCTTCGACATGTAGGCCATAGCGCTCGTTGCCTTGACGGATGAAATGGATAGCGAGCGGCAAAATGTCCTCTTTCCGTTCGCGCAACGGCGGCAGGACGATGCAGTGGACGGCAATTTGGTAGTAAAGCGATTTGATCAATTCTCCGTTTTGGACCGCGTCAATCGGGTCGCCGCTTGTCGAGGCGATAAGGCGAACATCTGCACGAACCGGTTTTTGGCCATGGGCGCGGACAAACTGTTTTTCTTGCAGGAAACGGGCGAGTTTTTGTTGAAGCGGCAGGCTTAACAAGTCAATATCGTCAAGCAGGACGGTGCCGCCGTCCGCTTGTTCAAACAAACCGGGCTGGATCTCGCCACCTTCTTCGCTGCCAAACAGCATCGTTTCCATCCAATCGTCCGGAAGCGACAGGCACGTTTGCGCAAAAAACGGCTTGGCCCGCCGTTCGCTTTCATGGTGAATGCAGGAAGCGAGCAAGTCTTTTCCTGTCCCTTTCTCCCCAATGAGCAGCACGGATGCTTCGGAGCGGGCGGCATGACGCGCAAGGCGGATGGCCTTTTGCATGGCTTCGCTTTGGCCGATGATGTCCGCAAACGTGCGGCCGGCTTCCTTGCGTTGGTGGTGTTCTTGGATCAGTTTGCGGAACTTCGTGATGTCTTTGGCGATTTCCACGGCGCCGATGATGCGCCCGTCTTTTTGCAGCGGATGTGTTTGATTGACCGTTGTCACGGCTTGCCCTTTGTTATTGAAATAGGTTTGCTGCTTGTTCAGAATGCTTTCACCGGTGCGCAGCGCTTCAAGCAATGTGCTCGGCTGCTCCGGGTTGAAGCGGAAGACGTCCAAAATGTTTTTATCGAGCACGTCCTCGATGTTCATGCCCTCGATGTCCCGCATTTTTCGGTTGTAAATGACGGTTTTCCCATGTTGATCGACGGCATGGACGCCAAGGTCAATCAGTTCGAGAATTTGCTCATACATTGATAAAAGCGTTTCCATATCCCGGTTCACGATCAGCACCTCTCTTTTTTGTATTATAGCATAAGGCGGACGGGAGACAGGAAGGAAAGAAAGATGTGAAAAAATTTTTTTGCTAAATATATTGAAAATAGAAAAAAATAATTTCGTAATAAAGTTGTAATACATTATAAATTGAAAAATAATTTTGCATAAAAGGAGGTTGCTATTCGTTTGATAAAAATGTAAGCGATTGCGGAATCTATCATAGAGAGGGGAGAGTTTTCGGATGCAACCAGTGCAAGAACTGAAACGAGAGCTAAAAAGCAGGCATTTATCTTAATTAGGCGAGAAGACTCCCACTTCAACGAAGCGAAGCGGAGTAAGTGGGAGATGAATCGCCTTAACTATATTTTGCTGAAAATAGGATAGATTCAGTAAAATATAGACGGCAGATCATTCATCATTGATGGGCGGAGATTAAAAAGTATAAATCAATGGTTTAACAAAGAAAATGCCAGACTTCAAAGCATAAAAGATAAGCAAAAAATCAAAGGCACCACTCGTAAACAGGCTTTGCTTGCTATGAATCGCAATAATAAAGTGAATGATTATATCAACAAGACTTGCCGTTACATCATTAACTACTGTATTGAAAATCAAATTGGCAAACTTGTCATTGGCTATGCGGAAACATGGCAACGCAATATKAATCTAGGAAAAAAGACAAATCAAAACTTTGTCAATATTCCTCTCGGTAACATAAAAGAAAAACTAGAATATCTTTGTGAATTTTACGGCATTGAATTCTTGAAACAGGAAGAATCCTATACGTCTCAAGCCAGCTTTTTTGACGGCGATGAGATTCCTGAATATAATGCCGACAATCCAAAAGAATATAAGTTCAGYGGCAAACGTATTAAGCGCGGCTTGTATCGAACAAAGTCTGGCAAACTAATGAATGCTGATGTCAATGGCGCATTAAACATCTTAAAGAAAAGTAAAGCTGTAGACCTGAGTGTCTTATGCTCTAGCGGCGAAGTGGACACGCCTCAAAGAATAAGGATTGCTTGAAGCAGTCAAACTTCTTTGGAAGCCCCCACTTCAAATTTTCGCTAGAAAATTAAGTGGGGGTAGTTCACAATCATAAGTAGGATCGGATGAGAAGGGGGAACAATCAGAATGGAATGGTATGAACAGCTGTCGGCGTGGATTGCCGAGAAGCAGCCGGTGCGTGTAAAAACCTATCAAGGGGAAGCGGTCGTGCTGCCGGTCAAGCTGTATCAGGACACGCGCAAACTGTTTGTTTACAACCGGCAAATGCGTCTAATGAACATTCCGTTGGACCGGCTCATTTCCGTCGAGCCGACGCGCATCATCGGTTCCTTTGACCGTCAGGGAGAAGAGGCCATGGTACATACTC
Organism: Geobacillus sp. Sah69; assembly: GCF_001414205.1. Lineage (NCBI taxonomy): Bacteria > Bacillati > Bacillota > Bacilli > Caryophanales > Anoxybacillaceae > Geobacillus > Geobacillus sp. Sah69. The sequence goes on from NZ_LLKS01000031.1 coordinate 78,793, forward strand.
GTTGAACGGAGGGCACGCGTCTTTGGGCGCGTGTTTTTTTTTGATGGTGGTCGGCTGTTTCTGCCTGCGGTCTGTTCTGTTGCGCTGGGCTCTATCCCCAATGAAGGCGGCATTCGCGTTGCGATGTGCCAGGGAGCGGAATGGTTTTTTGTTGCATAGGCAAAGACCATCTTTTAGAATGGAAAGGACGAACGACTGACCATAAGGGGGAAGGAACATGCATGGCAAACGGATTGCCTTATGCGCGTCACGCAAACTGGACGAAATGACAACGCTTATTGAAAAGCAAGGAGGAACGGCCATCATTCGTCCGGCGCAAGGGACCGCCTTTTCAAAGGGAAGCGAACTGGGAGAGGAAATGCGAACCGTCATCGCCATGCGGCCGGACTGGATCGTATTTACGACGGGAATCGGCTTTGAGGCGCTGTTGGAAGCGGCCAACCGGGAGGGAATGGCTGCTCAATGGCATCGAACGATCAAGGAAGCGAACGTGGCTGCCCGCGGCTATAAAACGGTGACGGCGTTGAAACAAATCGGCGTCACCCCGGTGGCCGCAAGCGAGGACGGGACGACGAAAGGGTTGATTGCTGCTCTTTATGGGCACGACTTTGCGGAAAAAAACGTTGTTGTACAGCTGTACGGCGATACCGCGCCAGCCTTGAAGCAGTTTTTTCTTGAACAAGGCGCTTTGTATACGGAATTGTTGCCATACCGGCATATCGCTCCGGATGAGGAGACACTGGCGACATTGTATAAAGAAATCGTCGGGCGCGAAGTCGATGCCGTCTGTTTTACATCGGCGATGCAAGTCCGCTTTTTCTTTTCGTTCGCCCGCGAGAAAAAAGAGATCGCACCGCTCTTTGACGCGTTTCGCACCGATGTCGTGGCCTGCGCCGTTGGCAAAGTGACAAAAGAAGCATTGGAAGAAGAGGGAGTCGATCGCGTCATCGCCCCGGAACATGAGCGGATGGGAGCGATGATTGTGACGCTTGCCCGTTATTTTCAACAATAAGCTCTGTTGAGGGTTGTTTTATATCAATTGTCCAACCTGCTATATAAGAGATCATCTTTTTGTTAAATGTTTTATATTGTGTTTCATCAAAAATGCTAAACTGTTTATTTTTTGTCACAGTTTTTCGAACATTTTCCGCTTATAATAAAACTGGGTATGTATTTTTCATATGAAAGGGCGGGGTGAGCATGAAACGAAGCTCATTCCAGCAGATGGCGAGCACGGTTCGGCGGGGATTTGCTACGGCGCGTCGCTCATGGGGGCGAGCGCGCTGTTTTTTTTGCGCTTGCCTGTCGGCGGTGTGATATGACTCACAACGATGGAGATGCTGCACACAGTATAATGGAAACAACGGACGGATCATAAAAAGGAGGAATTGATGATGCATTCATTTTGCCATATGGGCGGCCCTGAAGGGGTGAAATTATGCGCCGGTCTGGCGCAATTAAAACAAGAACACGGCCCGCTGCGCGCCCAAATGGAGCAGCTGCTTGCCGCAGCGGAGGCGATCGGCCGCGGGGAAAATGACCGCAACTGGCGTGAGCCGCTCGCTGATTTGAGAGAAAAAGTTGAATCGTTCGTCGCCGCCCTAGATCCGCATTCGGAGCGGGAAGAAGGCGTATTGTTCCCAATGATGGCTCGGTACATCGGGCGGACGACCGGCCCTATCGCCGTTATGGAATACGAACACGAACAGGCGAAAACGCGCCTTTCCATGTTTTTAGAAAAGACCGCCCAGCTGCCGGAGAACATCGACAGCAGGCAGGCGTTGACGCTTGCCGGCGCGGTGATTGAGGCGTATCATATTTTGGATGAGCACTTCATGAAAGAGGAGAACGTACTCTTCCCGATGGCCGAGCGGTTGTTGTCCGATGCGGAGAAAGAGGAGCTGTTTGCGCACATTAACTAAGTAACAAATGGAAAACAGGATGCCCCAAACGACGGGCATCCTGTTTTTTATTATTGGTTCATTTGTTGGCCGGTTGTTATGCATGATCGTTAGGGTATGCGGAAGCGCACGTTGTTTCGTTCCCGCCGCCGTTAAAGTTGACAGGCCGGCTGTTAGGCAATCGGTTGCCCCCTCCGCCTGTTCAGTTTAGGGTTCCTGATGTGACGCCCGCCGCTCGCTTACTTGGCGCGGTTGACCGGCTCTGCTTGTTTTGGCATTCGCTTTCGATAGACGACGTAGCTGCGCTGCAAGTAGCGGAGCGGGAAGCTGAATACGTGAACGAGGCGGGTGAACGGCCAGACGGCGAACAAACCGAATGCAGCGAGAATATGAATCTGAAACCAAAGCGGCACCGCTTCCATATAAGCTGGGTTCGGACGGAACGTAAGAAGGCCGCGAAACCACGGGCCGATTGTCGTCCGGTAATCAAACCCGTGCGAATCGATGTTCAGAAACGTCGACGACAACCCGCTGGCGATCACGACAAGCAAAAATCCGAGCGCGACCCAGTCGCCGGTGCTGCTTGTCACCCGTACGCGCTTGACCGTCAAGCGGCGGCGAAAAAGGATCACGAAACCAACGAAGGCCGCCAAGCCGGCCGGAATGCCGCCTGCCAAGGCGAGGGCGTGGTACATCTCTTCTGTCACGCCAAGCGCCTCGTAAAACGGCTCGGGAATGAGAATGCCCATCACGTGGCCGACAAACACGAACAAAATGCCCCAGTGAAAGAGAAGGCTTCCAAGGCGCAACTGCCGTTTTTCAAGCAGTTCGCTTGATTTGGATGTCCAGCCAAACTGGTCGTGCTGGTAGCGCCAAATATGGCCGGCGACAAATAGGACAAGCGCTAAATACGGAACAATCACCCAGAGAAATTGGCTGGCCATGCCGTTGCACCTCCTTTCGGGAGCGGCGTCACGCCGAGTTGAGTGAATGTGTGATTGAGCGCGTCAAACAGCTGTGCATACGGGCTGCCTGCCGCTGCCAGCCGGTCGCCGATTTCGCGGATATGGCCGGCATAATCGGCGAGCAAGGCGGTCGTATGCTCTTGATCTGCATAGGCCATCCATTCAAGCATGAGCGGCAAGTAGTCGGGCAGCTCGTGATCGGAGACGGCGAATCCGGCCGCCTCGTAGCGCGCTTTTAAGGCGACGAGTTCGATTCCGCGCTCCCGCTGCTCGCCGTTTGTCATATACGTCAAGTACAAATTCGTTTTTTTGCCGAAATCAAATGTTTCGACATATTGCTCCATCCGCTCTCGAGCCGGGGTGACCGCGAGCTGTTCGGCCACTGCCAAAAGCGGCGCGCGGACGGTTTCATCGTCAAGCGAGCGGATGGCGTCTAGGCAGTCAGGAAGCGATTCGGCCCACTGTTCGTCCGGGTAAGACAACAAATACGATACACATAGAAAGACCGTTTGTTGTTGTTCGCTGTTCATCGTAAATCCTCCATTTCATTATTGAAGGGGGCGGGGCTCGCCTTCTTTCTCCTTTTACAGCGTGCCGCAAGCGCCCGGGCCGCCGGCGAACGCCAGCCCGCAGCTGCCTTGTTCGGCGTAGAGGTCAGCGACTTCTTCGCGGTGCGATGCTGGAATGACGAAGCGGTCTTCGTATTTGGCAATCGCGAGCAAACGGTACATCTCTTCAATGTCTTCACGGCTTAAGCCGAGCGATTCAATGAGACGGGTGTCCGGCTGTTTGTTCGTTTGTTTCGCCCGCATATACGAACGCATGGCCGCCATTTTTTTCAACGTCGTACGGATGTGCGCCGTATCGCCCGCCGTCAGCAAATTCGCTAAATATTCGATCGGAATGCGCATTTCATCAATGGCCGGGAAGATGTCATCGGCGCTCGCTTGGCTTCCTTTTCCTTCGATCGTATTCATGATCGGGCTCAGCGGCGGAATGTACCATACCATTGGCAGCGTCCGGTATTCCGGATGCAGCGGCAAAGCGATTTTCCAGTCGACGATCATTTTGTAAATCGGCGAGCGCTGTGCGGCGGCGATCCATTCGTCTGGGATGCCCGCTTCTTTCGCGGCGGCGGCGACGGCTGGATCGTTTGGATCAAGGAAAATATCAAGCTGGGCGTGGTACAGCTGTTTCTCATCTGTGACGCTCGCCGCTTCTTTCACTTTGTCAGCGTCATACAGCATCACACCGATGTAACGGATGCGGCCGACGCACGTTTCCGAACAAATCGTCGGCATGCCGGCTTCGATGCGCGGGAAGCAGAGCGTGCATTTTTCCGCTTTGTTCGTTTGCCAGTTGAAATACACTTTTTTGTACGGACAGCTTGTGACGCAATACCGCCAAGCGCGGCAGGCGTTTTGGTCGACGAGGACGATGCCGTCCTCGTCGCGTTTGTACATGGCGCCTGACGGGCAGCTCGATACGCATGACGGATTGAGGCAATGCTCGCAAATGCGCGGCAAGTACATCATAAAGACATTCTCAAATTCCGTTTGGATCGCCTGCTCCATTTTGACAACGTTCGGATCACGCAAACCGGTGATATGGACGCCGGCCAGATCGTCTTCCCAGTTCGGCCCCCATGACAGCTCCATCCATTCGCCGGTGATGCTTGATTTCGGCCGCGCCACTGGCTGGTATTGTTTTAGCGGGCTGTTCGTCAACGTTTCATAGTCGTAATTCCACGGTTCGTAGTAATCGTCGATCGTAGGCTGGTACGGATTGTAGAACAAGTTGACGAGCCGCATCGCTTTCGAGCCGGATTTGAGCCGCAGTTCGCCGTTTTTCAACTCCCAGCCGCCTCTATACTTCTCTTGGTTTTCCCATTGTTTCGGATAGCCGATTCCGGGTTTCGTTTCAACGTTGTTAAAGTACATGTATTCAGCGCCGGGGCGGTTCGTCCATGTGTTTTTGCACGTGACGCTGCACGTATGGCAGCCGATGCATTTGTCCAAATTCATCACCATGCCGACTTGCGCTTTAATCTTCAAGCCAATCAACCTCCTCGAGTTTGCGGATGACGACGTACAGGTCGCGTTGGTTGCCCGTCGGTCCGTAATAGTTGAATCCGTAGCTTAACTGTGCATATCCGCCGATCATATGCGTCGGCTTTACGTGGATGCGCGTCGGGCTGTTGTGTGTGCCGCCGCGGTTGTTTGTCAGCTTCGTGCCCGGCACGTTAATATGACGGTCTTGCGCGTGGTGCATAAACGCCATGCCGCGCGGCAGCCGGTGGGAGACGACGGCGCGGGCGACGACGACGCCGTTTTCGTTGAAACATTCGATCCAGTCGTTGTCGTTGATGCCGGCTTCGGCCGCATCATCTTTGTTCATCCACACGGTCGGCCCGCCGCGGAAAAGCGTCAACATCGGCAAGGAGTCGAAATACATGCTGTGGATCGACCATTTGTTATGCGGCGTCAAATAGTTCAAGATGACTTCCTTTCCGTTTTCTTTCGGGCGTTTGTTTGAAAACGGACGGTGCGGCAACACCGGCTTGAACGTCGCCATCGTTTCGCCAAACTCGCGCATCAGTTCATGATCGATGTAAAACGACTGCCGGCCGGTCAACGTCCGCCACGGGATGAGCCGTTCGACGTTCGTCGTAAACGGCGAGTAGCGCCGCCCGCCTTTTTCCGAGCCGCTGAACGCCGGCGAGGTGATGACCGTTTTCGGCTGGGCGGTGATTTGTTCAAACGTAAAGCATTCTTCCTCGCGTTCTTTCGCTAAATCGGCCAATTTCAAATCCGTCTTTTTCTCAAGCGCCTCCCACGCTTTCACCGCCATTTTGCCGTTTGTAGTTGATGACAGCGTCAAAATCGCTTCAGCCGCTTTTTTCGCTTCGCTGATATCCGGGCAGCCGTCGGCGATGGAAGCGCGCCGGACAGTGCCGAGCCGGCGTTTCAACTGTTCATACTCGTCTTTCGCTGACCAGGCAATCCCTTTTGTGCCGATCGGCTGGCGGGCGACGTTCGGACCCAGGGCGGTCATTTGATCGTAAATGAGCGTATAGTCGCGCTCGATGACATGAATGTTCGGCATCGTTTTGCCCGGAATCGGTTCAGTTTCGCCTTTGCTCCAGTCTTTCACTTCACCGAACGGCTGCGCCAGCTCTTGCGCCGTATCGTGCAACAGCGGAGTGGCGACGACTTCTTTCATTGGCTTTAAGCCGGCTTGTTTGGCGACATCAGATACGGCTTTCGCGAGTGATTTGAAAATATCCCAGTCCGAGCGCGCTTCCCAGAGCGGAGGCACGGCTGGATTGAATGGATGGACGAACGGATGCATATCCGTGCTGCTTAAGTCATGTTTTTCATACCATGTCGCTGCCGGCAGGACGACATCGGAGTAGAGCGCTGTGCCGGCCATGCGGAAGTCCAAGTTGACAAGCAGATCGAGCTTGCCTTCCGGCGCTTCATCGCGCCAGCGGATTTCTTCCGGGCGCAGGCTGTCGCGGTCATCGTTTAACAAGCCGTTCGTCGTGCCAAGCAAATGTTTTAAGAAGTATTCGTGCCCTTTGCCGGAGCTTGAGATTAAGTTGGCGCGCCAGACGATCAAGTTGCGCGGAAAATTCGCCTCGTTGTCCGGATCTTCGATCGCAAACTGCAATTCTTTCTTTTTCAGCTGTTTCGCGACGTAGGCGCCGATCTCTTCCGGCGTGCGGGCTCCATGGCTTACTGCTTCGTTATACAGCTCGATGCCGTTTTTGTTAAACGTCGGGTACGACGGCAGCCAGCCAAGCCGCGCGGCCAAGACGTTGTAATCGCCAGGGTGTGAATAGCGCGCTTTTTTGGCCAGCGGTGAGATGAGCTCATCGACCGGCCGCTCTTCATAGCGCCATTGGTCGGTCGCAAAGTAAAAGAATGACGTGCCGTTTTGCAATTTCGCTGGTCCGACCCAGTCGCGAGCGGTGGCGATTGTCTGCCATCCTTCCACCGGCCGCAGCTTTTCCTGCCCGACGTAATGGGCCCAACCGCCGCCATTCACCCCTTGGGCGCCGACGAACAAGACAAGGTTCAAGACGGCGCGGTAAATCGTATCGGAGTTGAACCAATGGTTGATCCCGGCGCCGACGATGATCATCGACCGGCCGTTTGTGTCGATCGCGTTGTCGGCAAACTCACGGGCGATTTTCACGACGAGTTCGCGGTCGACGCCGGTGATCGCTTCTTGCCATGCTGGCGTGAATGGCACCTCGTCATCGTACGAGCGGGCGACTGTGCCGCCGATGCCGCGGTCAATGCCGTAGTTGGCCAAAATCAAATCATAGACGGTCGTGACGTAAACGTCTCCTGTTACGGTTTGCACTTTTTTCACTGGAACCGCGCGTTCGATCGTTTTTCCGCCCTCAGCGGTGAAATATGGAAGCTGGATCGAGATGACTTCATCTTCGCTCCCTAAAAACGACAGGCGTGGCTCAAGCGGCTGTTCTGTTTCCTCATCAACAAGACGCAAGTTCCATTTTCCTTTGTCTTCCCAGCGAGCGCCGATCGTTCCATTCGGCACGACAAACGAGCCGGTGTTTTCATCATAGATGACCGGCTTCCATTCGGCATTGTTCGTTTGTTTGCCAAGGTCTTTCGCCAACAAGAAGCGGCCGGCCGTCCATGTGCCGCCGTTTTGTTTTAAGGTGACGACAAACGGAAAATCGGTGTACGTTTTGGCATATCGTTCAAAATATGGAACGGTCCGTTTGACGTAATATTCGTTTAAAATAACATGTCCCATCGCCATCGCCAAGGCGCCGTCCGTCCCTTGCTTCACCGACAGCCAGTCGTCGGCGAATTTTGTCGACTCGGCGTAATCTGGGCTGACGGAGACGACTTTCGTGCCGCGGTAGCGCACTTCGGCTAAAAAGTGAGCGTCCGGAGTCCGGGTGAGCGGGACGTTCGAGCCCCAGGTGATGATGTAGCCGGCGTTGTACCAGTCGCTTGACTCCGGCACGTCCGTTTGGTCGCCCCAAATTTGCGGCGACGCCGGCGGCAAGTCGGCGTACCAATCATAGAAGCTTAACATCGGCCCGCCCATCAGCTGCATGAAGCGCGATCCGGCGGCATGGCTGACCATCGACATGGCTGGAATCGGGGAGAAGCCGACGTTGCGGTCCGGGCCGTATTTGACGACCGTATACAATAAAGAAGCGGCGACAAGCGTCAATGCTTCATCCCAGCTGACGCGCACGAATCCGCCCTTCCCGCGCGCCTGTTTGTAGCGCTTCGCTTTTTCGCGGTCTTCAACGATGCTTTTCCACGCCTCAAGCGGGTTGTTTGGATGATGGGAGAGCGCCTCGCGCCACATGTCAAGCAAGATGCCGCGGACATACGGGTATTTGACGCGCAGCGGGCTGTACATATACCATGAGAAGCTCGCGCCGCGCGGGCAGCCGCGCGGTTCAAAGTCCGGCATATCCGGCCCGGTCGACGGATAGTCGAGCTGCTGTCCTTCCCAGGTGACGATGCCGTTTTTGACGTAAATGTTCCAGCTGCACGACCCCGTGCAGTTGACGCCATGGGTCGAGCGGACGACTTTGTCGTGCTGCCAGCGGCGACGGTACGCATCTTCCCAGGCGCGGTCGCCGTAGGTTGTTTCGCTATGGCCGTCGGCTTGGCGCTCGATCGGCCGAATATATTTGAAACGGTTGGTGAGCGGAGATCGTTTTCGTTTCATTTGCTTCACTCCTTATTAGCGTTGTGCACTTTTAACTATAGCCATGATGTCAATAACGCGATGTTAACTTTGTCACACTTGGTATCATTGTCACAAATCCGTCAAAAAAACGAACGAATATTCTTTTCTGTGGTATAATGGGGAAAACGATAAAAGTTTGAGGGGATTTCGTTGCGATACTCCAGCCATGTCATTGCCACATTATGCCTCGGCGCGGCGGCGGCCGCGCATACAAAGCTGCCGTTTACCGCCGCCTATACGGCGGGGCTTGTCATCGGCAGCCTTCTTCCTGACATTGACGAGCCGTCGTCATACGTCGGCCGCCGTTCGTTCGGCGTCGCGGGGAAAGTAAAAGAAGCGTTCGGCCATCGCGGCATGACGCATTCGCTCATCGTCTGGGGGGTGCTTGCCGCCCTCGTCTGGCGCGACTCGGCGTCGCTGTTTACCGCTGGGCTCGTGCTCGGCTACTTGTTTCATATTGTGGAAGACTTTTTTTCTGTTCAAGGGGTGCCGCTGTTTTGGCCGTTTTCGTCCAAGCGGTGGAAAGTGCCGCTCTATCGGACGGGAAAAGGGATGGAGAAAGCATTGGTTGGCATCGCTTGGATCGCATTCGTCTATTTTGGCGTCAACGGCTTGTTTCACGAATGGTGGCGGTCATGGTTGTCGATGTGGTAACGGCGTCCGATCAAAAAAAGGAAAAAAGAGGTGCGGCGGCGAGCTGCCGAGGTATCTGGATTCGATCGGTTCGGACTTGAAAAATCCGGATGTGAAAGAGCTGGCATACGAGAAAACGCCGACCGCTTCGCTTCTTCAGCTGGCTAGGCTGATGGCACAGACAAAAGCGAAACTCGATCGCATCGTCTGTCCGGCGTTGATTTTTGTCTCCGACGAAGATCACGTCGTGCCGCCGGGAAACGCCGACATCATCTTTCAAGGTATTTCATCGACGGAGAAAGAGATCGTCCGCCTCCGAAACAGCTACCATGTGGCGACGCTCGATTACGACCAACCGATGATTATTGAACGGTCTCTCGAATTTTTCGCCAAGCACGCCGGATAAAACGAATCGGTATATGGCTGATCCTGTTCAAAGGAGAGGCCATTTTTTGTTTGTCGGTATTTTTGTGAAAAAATATGTGGCTGTTTTGCCGGGCTTGTTCTACACTTAATAAATAGCTGGAAAAAGAATAAGGGAGTTTCTTTGTATGAATCATATCAAACCGATCGCATTGCTCGTTGAAGAAAAACGAATCGTGGATGCCCTTGCCCAGGTGCGGCCGCATTTAGAAAACATGGGATTGTTTCAATGGCGGCCGCTCATGGCTTCGTGGGACGAGATCGAACCGTTTCGGACGCTTGTCCGCCTGTTCGACTACGCGCTTATGTACCGGCATAGCGGGCTTGTCGCCCGGTACGCCCACCGGAAGTTCAACACGCTGCAGACGCTCGCGTGGTTGTGCGACGAATGGCTCGATCAACGCCGGCCGCTCGATGTGGAAGAGGCGCTCACTCCGCGCCTGACCGCCGCGCTCGAAGGCCGGGTGGAGGAGCCGAGGGAAGCGATCGCCCGGGCGGCGTTTGCGTTGGTGCGCGCTTTATTGGATATGCAGCGGATCGATGAGGCGCACGAATGGATGGATGTGGTTGCCCGCTATGAAACGGCGCCGATGCATGACAAGTGGGGCTATTTTTATATCGAGACCGGCGACCGGAAGCGCGCCGAACAGGTGATTCGCGCCGGTCTCGATGACCCGGAGCGCGGCGATATGTGCTATTTGCTTCTTGCCGATTTGTATGCGCTCGATGGCCGCCACCGCGAGGCGCTTGCCGTTTTGGAAGAAGGAAAGCAGCGTTTTCCGCAAGTGTTAGCGTTTTACGCTGAGCGCGTGCGCCGCCTGCGCGATGTGCGCGCCTACCGCGAGGCGCTCGCGGCGATGGAGGAGCTTGACCGCCTGAATCCGCTTCATATGCATCGCCGTTATTTCGCCCATTTGCGCGCCGAACTGTATTACCAGCTTGAGGAATGGGAGAAGCTTGAATCGCTTGTGAAAGCGGAGCCGCAGCTTGAAAAAACGCCGTACGCCCGCGCGCTTGGGCGGAAAGGGAAACGGTCGGTGGCGCTGCCGCTTGTGCCGGTCGTGCAAAAGCACAACTATTGCGTGCCGGCGAGTCTGGAAATGATGCTTCGATTGCTTGGTTCCCCCCGCACGCAGGATGAAGTGGCGGAACATATTTTTGATGTGCGCGGATCGAAGTTGTCCACGACCGTACATTATTTGGAAGATATTGGATTTGTTTGCCGCTTTTTCATCGGCACGCTGCCGCGCTGGAAGCGGCTCATTGATGAGGGCGTTCCGGTGCTGTTAAGCGTCGATTACGAACAGTCATCACACGTCCAAGTGCTGTTTGGCTATGACGAACGGCTCGAGGCGTTTTATGTGCAAGACCCGAATCTGTTTGATCCGTTTGTCGTTTCCGAGGACGAGCTTGCCAAGTGGTATGCAGGGACGCATTATTTGTCGATTGTGGCGCTTCCCCGGGAAAAAGCGGCGCTCGCCGCCGAGCTTCCGGAGGAGGAGGACCGCTATTTCCGTGAGCTGCACGCGTTGGCTGAAAAGATGGACGAGGACGAACAGGCGCATTTCGCCGCCTTTGTCGCCTTTTTGCGCCAGCATGAGCACATCCCGTACACATGGCTGTATGTCATGAAGCATTTCGGCATCGACGAGGCGAAGCCGCTTGTATTGGAGTATACGGAACGAGTCTTGAACGAGTATCCGGAACATAACGACTTGCTGCTGATGGCGGCGAAAGCGTACGTCTACACGCAAGAAATGGAGAAGGCTGAAGACGTGCTCAAACGGGTGAAAGGAAAGGCGCAAAGCCCGCTCTACCATTATTTGCGCGGCCGAATCGCCTTTTTTGCCAGCCGCTATGAAGAGGCGGCTCGCTATTTTCGCACCTCGCTCCAGTTGGACCCAGACCAGCCGGAAGTGTGGAGCTATTTCGGGCTCGCCTCGGCGTACGCCGGTCATATCGAAAAAGGGCTCATCTCTTCGCGCGTGGCAGTCAGCCTGTATCCGGGCGATTTGTTTATCGAAACGAATCACGGTGTGCTGTTGTTCCATGCGAAGCGGTTTGCCGAAGCGCGCGACTGGTTTGATCGTCTTGTGCGCCGCGAGCGGCGGGATGCCCAGCTTTGGTATGAGCGGGCCCGCTGCGATCGGGAGCTCGGCCGCCGGCGCAAGGCGGAACGCGGCTTTTGCGTCGCCAAAGCGCTCGACCCGCAGGAACCGTACCCGTATTTGATGTTGGCTGACTTGTATGATGACGACGGTGATCGGGAAAAAGCGAAAGCGGTGTTGGAAGAGGGATTGGCCGCCGCCTGGCGGTTGGCGCCGCTTTACGTCCGCCTTGGTGATCTCTATATGGAGGAAGGAGAGGCGGAACAAGCGGTTTCGTGCTACAAAGAGGCGATCCGCCATGACAGCGATGACGTGTTCGCCCATCTCGGCTTGGCGGCCGCCCTCGCGGAGCGCGGGGATGTGGAAGCGGCGCGCCGGTATGTAATCAAGCAGCGCACCCGTTTTGCCAACAACAGCGAATATTGGCTGAACGCGGGAAGATGGCTTGTCGCCCATGGGTTCGCCGACGAGGAGGAAGGACGCGAGACGGCGCTGTCGTGGTTGGAAGAAGGGTTGCGTCTGGCTGAGTTTGAGGCGGAAGAAGCGTACGAGTTTTACCTTGATCAGCTGGCAACGCCGTCTTTAGAGGAACGCGGCCGGGCGTTTTTAGAGCAGCTTGTCTCGGCTCGCCCGACACTCGCTTCGGCCCATTCCGCTCTCGGCGCCCTTTATGAACGGCAAGGCCGGCCGTCGAAGGCCATGGCGTTTTACCGAGAAGCTGCCGCCATGGGCCATGCGCTTTCCCTCTTCCGGCTCGCGGAGCTGTGCGCCTCGCTTGGACGCCACGAAGAGGCGAAACAACAGTATGAGGCTTGTCTCAAAGCCGATCCATCGTTTGTCCTTTGCCATTTTCGCTTAGCTTCACTCTATGAGGCGGAAGAAAACGAAGAGCGGCAGCACGCGCATTTGCTTCAGGCGGTGCGCTTGGCCCCGAAGCGCATCGATATGGAGCAGCTTGCCGCGATCGCGGAGCCTTCCGCGCTTCTCCGCGCGTTGGCTGACGCCCGTCCGCATGCAGGGGAGGTGTGGTATTACGACAGCCTTGGATATGTTTATGGAGCGCTTGAGCGCCGCGATCAAGAAAAGGCGGCCGTCGAGAAGGCGCTTGCTCTTGACCCGGACCATCCTGAAGTGCTCCGCCATTGGGCGATGGTGCTGATCGCGGAAGGAAGCCAAAAAGAGGCGGCGAAACTGCTCGAACAGTTGATGGTGCGCCATCCGGACGATGAATCGTTGTACCCGTTGTATGTGGCTCTCTTTCCGAAAACGATGCGCGGCTTAGGGAAGCTGCGCCATCGACTCGAGCGGCTGAAGGCAAGCCGCGAGGCGAAAAGCGTGATGTATCGGAACACCGCCTCGGCTCTTTTCCCGTATTTTGGCGAGGAGCAGGGGGGGAATGACGAACCGGTGCGATGGTGGACAAAAGCGAAAGAATGGGTCGGCACCGTTGTCTTGTTTTCGATTGTGACCGATTTCTACGACGAAGCGATTCGCCTCAACCGCAGCGATGCGGAAGCCTACAGGCGGCTCGCCCGCTTATATGCCGCGCTCGAATTGGACAGCGATGCCGTGAAAACGTGGCGCAAAGCGCTTGCCCGCGTTTGGGATCCGTCTTTGGCGCAAGAATTTGTGGAATATTTATTGGCCGCCGATGAGGAAAGAAAACGCGAGGAAGCGAAGCGTTGGCTGGAGCGGCTGCTGGCTGATGACCCGGATGATGTCGACCTGCGCGTGTTGCAGGCGGTCGTTTGGTTTCAAGAAGGACAGCGCGAGAAAGCCGAGCGGCAGCTCGAGGAGATTGTGGCGGAAGAACCGCTCGCCCGTGAGGCGCTCATGTTGCTTGGCGAGCATTATATGGAAACGGGCCGCTATCAAGAAGCGGCGGCGCTTTGGGAGCGCTATGCTGATTGGTATCCTGAGGATGAAGAGTTCCATATGCAGCTTGCGGCTGTTTATGAAGAAGCGGGGCGCATCGATCAGGCGCTCGCGGCCATCGAGCGGTGCGTCCATATGGCCAACGATGCCCGGCTTCGCTACGAACGAGCCCGCTATCTCGCGCTGCTTGGACGCTTCGATGAGGCGAAAGAAGAGCTTCGGGCGGCGCTGGCGGCCGATGAAAGCGGGGAGCTGGCCGTCTTGGCAGCCGACGAGCCGGCATTTCACCGCTTGGAGCGGATGTGATCAATTGTTGCTTTTCTTTCGGTTGAAAGTTTGCTATTGTATGGAAAGAGAACAATCGGCAGGCGAAAGGGAGGTGGACGCATGGAAGCGCCTATTGATTTGCTTGTGTATATGTCGCTTGTCGGCGCGCTATGGATCATCATGAAAGGACATACGAGCGCGCGCCGGATGGCAGGTTCGCTGTTTTATGAACCGGCGTTGGCCGCGGTTCGCGAGCATGAAGCAGAGGGAGGCGCCGAACGGGCGGCGCTTCCATGGCGCCCGCTGTTTTTGCCGCAGCGGCGGAAAATTCCCGTTCGGGAACGGACAAGCCGAACGGATGAGGATGGAAGGCCCTTTCCTTTATGTTGAAACGGCATGATTTTGCAACATGATATTGAAGGAGGGCTTTTCATGAAAAAATGGGTATTGGTGCTGCTTGGCGCCGTTTTGCTTCTTGCCGGCTGCAACCGCAACGAACCGATCGACGAACATAGCCAAGGCATTTGGAACCATTATTTTGTCTATCCAATGTCGAAGCTTCTTTTGACGCTTGGGCACTGGTTTGGCGACAATTACGGCATCGCCATTATCGTGCTGACGCTCATCGTCCGCTTTTGCTTGCTGCCGCTCATTTTGAAGCAGTTCCGCGCATCGATCGCCATGCAAAAACTGCGCCCGGAGCTTATGAAGCTGCAAGAAAAATATAAAAGCAAAGACCTGGAAACGCAGCGCAAGCTCCAGCAAGAAATGATGCAGCTGTATCAAAAGCACGGCGTCAACCCGGCGAGCGGCTGCCTGCCGGTGCTCATTCAAATGCCGATTTTTATGGCGCTGTATTACGCGATTTCGCGGACGCAAGAAATTAAAACGCATTCGTTCTTATGGGTCGAGCTCGGCCATCGCGATCCGTATTTCATTTTGCCCGTTTTAGCGGCGTTGACGACGTTCATCTCGCTCCGCCTGTCGCCGTCGATGGCTGAAGAACAAATGCCGCAAATGGCGATGATGTCGTACATCATGCCGGTCATGATTTTTATCGGCGCCAGCTCCGTTCCATCGGCGCTGTCGCTCTATTGGGTCGTCGGCGGCTGCTTCTCGATCATCCAGTCGCTCATTTTGCGTGCTCAAATGAAAGCGGCCAAAGCGGCGGAAAACAGCTAAAACGACTTCGACAATCCCCTGTCTGCTTCAAAGCAGGCAGGGGATTTGTTGTCTTGTCTGCTGTCCATATTGCTATGGTATAATGGTAGAAAAGCCCAACAAGATGTAGGTGGGATGAAAAAACAGCAACCCGACCATGCAGGAAGAGGAAAAGGAGTGAACGGGAATGAACAAAGCGCTTATTAACATCGACTACACCGTCGATTTCATCGCTGATCATGGCGCGCTTACATGCGGGAAACCGGGGCAGGCGATTGAAAAAGAGCTCGTGCGGGTGACGAAACAGTTTATTGACAACGGTGATTTTGTCGTCTTTGCCATTGACAAGCATGTGGCGGGAGACGACTATCATCCGGAAACGAAGTTGTTTCCGCCGCATAACATTGAAGGGACGGAGGGGCGAAAGCTGTACGGGGAGCTCGAGGCGGTGTATCAGGGGAACAAGCATAAAAACAATGTGTATTGGATGGACAAAACGCGCTACAGCGCGTTCGCCGGAACGGATTTGGAGCTGAAATTGCGCGAAAGAGGCATCACGGAAGTGCATTTGGTCGGCTGCTGCACCGATATTTGCGTTCTTCATACGGCGGTCGATGCGTACAACAAAGGATTTCGCATCGTCGTCCACCGGCGGGCGGTGGCGAGTTTCGACGCGGCGGGACACGAATGGGCGCTCCGCCATTTTCGCCATACGCTAGGCGCGGAAATAGTGGAATAATGGAGAAAACGTGATAGAATAGACGATGAACATTGTTTTATTCGGCGGCGCCGTCATTCGTGTGTTGGAGGTAGCAATTCATGAAGACATATGCTGATGACAGTTTGATGCTTCATACGGACTTATATCAAATCAATATGGTCGAGACGTATTGGGAAGATCGTATGCATGAGCGCCGCGCTGTGTTTGAAGTGTTTTTCCGCAAGCTGCCGTTTGGCAACGGCTATGCGGTGTTCGCTGGGTTGGAGCGCGTCATTCAGTTTTTGCAGCAGTTCCGATTTTCTGACAGCGACATCGACTATTTGCGCCAAGAGCTTGGCTACCGTGATGACTTTTTAGACTATTTGCGGACGCTTCGCTTCACCGGCACGGTCCGTTCGATGCGCGAAGGGGAAGTGGTGTTTGCCAACGAGCCGATTATGCGCATTGAGGCGCCGCTTGCGGAGGCGCAGCTCATTGAAACCGCCATTTTAAACATCATCAATTTTCAGACGCTCATCGCCACGAAAGCGTCGCGCATTAAGCATATTCTCGGGGATGAGCCGGCCTTGGAGTTCGGCAGCCGGCGGGCGCAGGAGATGGATGCGGCGCTTTGGGGCGCGCGCGCAGCGTATATCGGTGGGATTGAGGCGACATCAAACGTGCGTGCCGGGAAGCTGTTTGGCATTCCGGTCGCCGGAACGCACGCCCATTCAATGATTCAAGCGTATCAGGATGAATACACGGCCTTTTTGAAGTATGCACGCCGCCATAAAGACTGTGTCTTTCTTGTCGATACGTACGATACGTTGAAGTCGGGGGTGCCAAACGCCATTCGCGTCGCGAAGGAGCTGGGCGACCAAATCAACTTTATCGGCATCCGCATCGACAGCGGCGATTTGGCCTATTTGTCGAAAGAAGCGCGGAAAATGCTCGATGAAGCCGGATTTCCGAACGCGAAAATTTTCGCCTCAAACGATTTGGACGAAGATACGATTTTAAACTTGAAGTCGCAAGGGGCGAAAATCGATGTGTGGGGGATCGGCACCAAACTCATTACGGCGTACGATCAGCCGGCGCTCGGCGCCGTGTACAAAATGGTGGCGATCGAAAACGAACGCGGTGAGATGGTCGATACGATCAAAATCAGCGGCAATCCGGAAAAAGTGACGACGCCGGGGCTGAAGCGGGTGTACCGCATCGTCAACAAAATCAACCATAAAGCGGAAGGCGACTACATCGCCTTAGAGAGCGAAAACCCGCAGCAAGAAGAGCGGCTGAAAATGTTCCATCCGGTGTACACGTTCATCAGCAAATTCGTCACCAATTTCGAAGCGCGTGACTTGCATGTGACGATCTTCGACAACGGCCGGCTGGTGTATACGTCGCCGCCGCTTCCGGACATTCAAGCGTACGCAAAAGAAAGCTTGCGCTTGTTTTGGGAGGAGTACAAACGGACGCTCAATCCCGAGCAATATCCCGTCGATTTGAGCCAAGCGTGTTGGGACAATAAGATGGAAAACATCCGCAAGGTGAAAGAAAAAATTGCAGGCGCATCTTTAAGTGAATAACTGTCTTGGCTGCGGGGCAAGCGCATGATGTCGCTTTGTGCGCGATCGCCCGCCTTAACCGGTCCCGCGCGTTGCAACGCAAAGCGATATTCTTTTTTCCGCCGCAATAACAAAGGTGTCCCGAACGGCGCGGGACACCTCTTTCATGTATATAGATGTAACGAAGAAGTTTAACATATCCTTGACGGAAAAGCGGTTTGTCCATTTTCGACTGTCGAAGGCAAGCGTGTGGCTTGCCTCCGTCACGCCTTAGCGTGACGGAAGACCGAACAACGACTCGCTTCACAGACCCATTCATGGGTCTTTAAGCGGCGTTGTTCGGTCACTCGACAGTCGGATGCAATGACCGGCAAAGACGAAAAATGTTAAAGCTTTAAATTGCATCTATATAGACCGCTGACGGTTTTGGCTTGACAGCTGCCGATCGAGTTCGTCAACGAGTTCGGCGAAATGACCTAAGACCCGCTCGATCGGTTCGGGGCTTGTCATATCCACTCCGGCTCGCTTGAGCAGACGGATCGGATCATCGGATGCGCCGGAGCGCAAAAATTGTTTGTACCGCTTCACCGCCTTGCCGCTTGTATCGGTTTGGATGCCGCTCACAATGGTGTACGACGCCGCGAGCGAAGTGGCATATTTGTATACATAAAAGGCGTCATAAAAATGCGGGATGCGCAGCCAGCCGTGCGCGGCGCCGGGATCGGCGGCGTACGCCGGGCCGTAATACATTTTGAGCAGGCCAAGCCAAAGATGGTTCAGTTCGTCCGCTGTCAGACTGCCGCCTTGGCGCACTTTGTCATGAATCATCCGTTCAAATTCGGAATACATCACTTGCGTGTACAACGTGCCGCGGATTTGCTCGATTTGTTCGACGAGCAGGCGGAGTTTTTCTTCTTTTGTTTTCGCCTGTTTGTACAAATAATCGAGCATGAGCCATTCGTTCGCGGTCGAGGCGACTTCGGCGGTGAAAATCGAATGACCGGAATAATGGTACGGCTGCGCGCGGTTCGTGTAGACGGAATGCATGGCGTGCCCAAGCTCGTGAGCCATCGTCAATACGCCATCAAGCGAACCGTTGTAATTGAGCAAGATGAACGGATGGGTGTCATACGCTCCCGTGTTGTAGCCGCCGGTATATTTTTTCGGGCGCGGGAAGACATCAAGCCATCGCTCTTGAAACGCTCGGTGCACCTGTTTGATATAGTCGGCGCCGAGCGGCTTGAGCCCTTCGACAATGAACGTTTTCGCTGTTTCAACTGGGATCGATTTCGCCGTTTCGCCGACAAGCGGCACGTACAAATCATAGCTGTGAACGCGGTCAAGCCCGAGCGCGCGCCGCCGCAATTCGATATAGCGGTGCAGCGCCGGCAAATGGCGGCGGGTGGCGGCGATTAAGTTGTCGAACACTTCCTTCGGGACATCGTCGGCGGCCAGAGCGGCGGCCAGGCCGGATGGATAGCGGCGCACGTTCGCATACAATTCGTCCGCTTTGACCGAGGCGTACAACGTCGCCGCGGCGGTCTGCTCGA
This sequence comes from Geobacillus sp. Sah69, assembly GCF_001414205.1. Taxonomy (NCBI): domain Bacteria; kingdom Bacillati; phylum Bacillota; class Bacilli; order Caryophanales; family Anoxybacillaceae; genus Geobacillus; species Geobacillus sp. Sah69. The sequence continues at coordinate 97,695 of NZ_LLKS01000031.1, forward strand.
GCGCCTCATAGCTTTTCGCTTTCGCTTCAAACGCCGCCTTTCGATAGCGGCGGTCCGGGTGCTCGAGCATGGCGGCGTATTGGTCGTCGGTCAATGTCACTGTTTTTCCATTCGGCATCGTGACAGACGGCGGCTCGTAATCGCCGCGGACGGCGTGGTCATAAATGTTCTCCGTCTCGCCGAGCACCGGCGATAGTTTCGCGAGCAGCCGTTCTTCGCGTTTCGTAAGCGTATGCGGCTTTTGCTCGCGCAACTCATGGAAGTAATAGCGGTACGCTTTCAGCTCTTTGCTCGTTTGGAGCTTCTTGAGCGTCCGCTCGGGTAGGGCGAGCAGTTCCGGCTCGATGAACGCTGTTTTCGCCGCATATTGGGCGGCGAGCGCTTCCACTTTTGCCCCAAGCCGGGCCGCTGCCTCGTCTTCAATGTTCAGATCGCGTTTTAAATGGGTGTAAAGCGCCAGTTTTTCGAGCTTGCGGGCCGTTTGTTCGTTGAGGGCGAACAGTTTGGCGATCGTCTTTTCATCATCGAGTTTTCCTTCAAACGCCGCCAGTTTCGGCAAGGCGTTTTGCACCGCCTTGTAGTCGTGCATCCACTCGGCTTCGGATGGATAAATGTCGGCTAGGTTCCATTCGTATGCGGTTTCGGCGGCTGATGCCGGCCATGGGGAGGCGAAAAGAAGCACAGCGGCGAGCCCAAGAAGCCAGCGCTTCATATCATCACGTCCTTTCCGTTTTTTCCTCTTGTTGGTAGTATGCGCAAGCGGAACGATTTTAGCCAAAAATAAAGAAAGGGAGACAATCAATGGAACGAATTCGGTTGGCGGACGATTTGACGTTTTCCCGCCTCATTCACGGCTGTTGGCGGCTTGCGGACTGGGGCTATTCGCGCGAGCAGCTGCTCGGGCTCATTGAATTTTGTCTTGAGCGCGGCATTACGACGTTTGACCATGCTGATATTTACGGCGACTATACGTGTGAATCGCGCTTTGGCGAAGCACTGGCGTTAAAGCCAAGCTTGCGCGGTCAGATCGAGATCGTGACGAAATGCGGCATCAAGCTGCCATCGAAGTACGGGATGAAATTATACGATACAAGCAAAAATCATATCATCGCTTCGGTTGAGCAATCCCTTCGACACTTCCATACCGATTATATTGATGTATTGCTTATCCACCGCCCGGATCCGTTTATGAACCCGGAAGAGGTGGCCGAGGCGTTTCTCCAACTCAAGCAGGATGGAAAAGTGCGCTATTTTGGCGTTTCCAACTTTAAACGTTTGCAGTGGGAAATGCTTCAGTCGTATTTGCCGTTTCCGCTCGTGACCAACCAAATCGAAGTATCGGCGTATCGGTTGGAAAATCTTGAAGACGGCACCGTTGACCTTTGCCTTGAGAAGCGCATTCCGCCAATGGTATGGTCGCCGCTCACCGGCGGGGCGATTTTTTCCGCTGACGATGACCGGGCGGTGCGGTTGCGCGGGACGCTTGAACAAGTGCGGGGTGAGGTGGGCGCTGAGACGATCGACGAAGTGTTGTACGCGTGGCTTCTCGTTCATCCAGCGCGGATGATGCCGATTGTCGGCTCGGGGAAACAAGAACGCATCGAGCGGGCGGTGCGGGCGTTGTCGCTTCCGCTTTCCCGCGAGCAATGGTTCGCTATCTTACAAAGCTCCATGGGGCATGATGTGCCGTAAGGGGAGAGGACGATGAAGGTCATTATCGCGGAAAAGCCGGACCAAGGGGCGACGCTCGCCTCGATTTTTCGGACGAAAAAACGGCAAGGCTATATCGAAATTTTGCCGAATGACTTGTTTCCCGACGGGGCGTATATGACATGGGCGATCGGGCATTTGTTCCAGCTCGCCCCGCCGGAGCGGTATCGGCCGGAGTGGAAGCGGTGGACGCTCGGCACGTTGCCGATCATCCCGGAACGGTTTGAGTATGAGATCGAAAAAGCGAAGGCGAAACAGTTCAAGGTTGTGAAAGAATTGCTGCGAAAGCCGGAAGTGACGGAAATCATCCATGCCGGCGACGCGGGGCGCGAAGGGGAGCTCATTGTGCGCAACCTCATCCGCCTAAGCGGCGTGAACAAGCCGATGAAGCGGCTTTGGCTGTCGTCCTTGACTCCGAAGGCGATCGAGGAAGGGTTCCGCCGCCTGCTTGATGAACGGACGACGCGCCCGCTCTATGAGGAAGCGTACGCCCGCGCCTGCGCGGATTGGCTCGTCGGCATGAACGCCTCGCGCGTGTACAGCCTCTTGCTGAAGGAGCGCGGGATGAACGATGTGTTTTCCGTCGGGCGCGTGCAGACGCCGACATTGGCGCTGATCGTCCGGCGTGAGCGGGAAATTGAGCAGTTCCGCCCTGAACCGTTTTGGGAAGTCGTCGCCTCGTTTGTCATTGGCGACAAGCGTTATGAAGGAAAATGGACGGATAAAAACGGCCAAACGCGTCTTGGGGACGAGGAGATGGCGAAAAAGATCGCTGCCTTTTGCCAAGGAAAACGGGCGGAAGTCGCCGACGTCCACACAGAGCGGAAAACGTATCAGCCGCCGCTGTTGTTCAACTTATCGACGCTGCAAGCGACAGCGAACAAGTTGTACCGCTTCTCGCCGAAAAAGACGCTTGATGTGCTGCAATCGCTCTACCAAAAAGGGATCGTTTCGTATCCTCGTTCCGATTCGATGCATGTGACGAAAGGGGAAGCGGAAACGTTTCCCGCCATTTTGCAAAAGCTGTCCTCGTTTCCGGCGTACGCTTCGTATTTTCCGCTGCCGCAGCCGTCGATTTTACAGAATAAACGTTATGTAAACGAGAAAAAGGTGACGGACCATTACGCCATTATCCCGACCGAGCAAGTGGTGGATCCCGAGAAGCTGTCAGCCGACGAACGGAAGGTGTACGATTTGGTCGTCCGCCGCCTAATTGCCGCCCACCATCAGGCGGCGGTCATCGATTATACGACCGTCACAACGCTCGTTGACGGCCGGGCCCGCTTTGTTTCGAAAGGAAGACAAGTCGTCGAGGAAGGATGGCGCGCCGTCATCCGTCCGCATGAGGAGGAGAAAGATGCTGCGCTGCCTCTCCTTGAGCGAGGGGAGGCGGGGGAAGCGGCCGCTGTCAAGGTGAAAGAAGGGAAGACCGAGCCGCCGAAACGGTATACAGAAGGCGAACTCATCACCTTGATGAAAACGGCGGGAAAATTTTTGGACGATGAGGAACTGGAAAAAGTGCTCGCCAAAACGGAAGGGCTCGGCACGGAAGCAACAAGGGCGGCGATCATTACCATGCTGAAAGAGCGGAAGTATATTGAAGTGAAAAACAACCTCGTATATGCGACCGACAAGGCGAAAGTATTGATCGAGGCGCTCGGCGGCACGATTCTCGCCTCGCCGGAAATGACGGCGAAATGGGAGCAGCGCTTAAGCGAAATCGGCGAAGGGAGCGCCTCTCCCGCTGCCTTTATGGAACAGGTGAAAAAGTTGGCGCAAAAAGTGGTCGCTGACGCCATCGCCGCTGCGCCGAATTGGAATTTCAGAGGGGTTGACACCGCCTCGATCCAACGGACAAGGAAGAAAAAAACGATGGGCGAGAAGCTTGGACCGTGCCCGCTTTGCGGCGGGACCGTCGTCGACAAAGGAACGTTGTACGGCTGCGACCAGTACGCGAAAACAAAATGCCCGTTTACGATCTCCAAACGCATTCTCGGCAAATCGATTTCGGCGGCCAATGTGAAAAAACTGCTGGCGCAAGGGAAAACGAATGTCATCAAAGGGTTTAAAAAAGGCGAAAAAACGTTTGACGCCATCCTTGTCTGGGATGAAAACGAGAAGAAATTATCGTTTCAGTTTCCGAAGCGGTGACAAGGGCGGGGGAGGAAAGGATGGAGCGCTTGGCAAAAAGGCGGACCGATGGCGGACCGCCGATCTGACCTCCCGATTTATAACAAGGGATGGAGATTTTTTATTTTTACATCCTTCTTCATGTTCATTGGTTGTCATTTCTTCTTTTTTCACTGTCTTTAAATTAAAATTGTTCAACATTTCACAAACTATTCAATAATAGATGATTCTAAGCATCCAAAAATATAGTATCATAGAGATGAGATCTGTTATATATGATTGTTCTGAACAATTGGGAGGGGATCTGTTATGAAACAAGCTGTTGCTGTATTAGACCCGTGGCGAAATTTTAAAGGGTCTAAATGGAAAAAGTCCATTGACGTCCGTGACTTTATTTTAAACAACGTAACCGTTTACTATGGGGATGAATCGTTTTTAGAAGGACCGACCGAAGCAACGAAAAAACTTTGGGAACAAGTGATGGAATTGTCGAAGCAAGAACGCGAAAAAGGCGGCGTTCTTGATATGGACACATCCATTGTTTCCACCATCACTTCCCACAGACCAGGTTATTTAAACAAAGACTTGGAAAAAATCGTTGGCTTTCAAACGGATAAACCGTTTAAGCGCGCATTAATGCCGTTCGGCGGCATCCGCATGGCGCAGCAATCATGTGAAGCATACGGCTACAAAATAAGCGACGAAGTGAAAAAAATCTTTACGGAATACCGAAAAACGCATAACCAAGGTGTATTTGACGTTTACACCGAAGAAATGAGATTAGCGCGCAAAGCAGGAATCATCACCGGTCTTCCAGACGCGTACGGACGCGGCCGCATTATTGGCGACTATCGCCGTGTAGCATTATACGGTGTCGATCGTCTGATTGAAGAAAAACAAAAGGATTTGAAAAACACCGGCGCAAGAACGATGACGGAAGACATTATCCGCCTTCGCGAGGAAATTGCTGAACAAATTCGCGCGTTAAACGAATTGAAACAAATGGCATTAAGCTACGGTTACGACATTTCCAAACCAGCGCGAAACGCGCATGAAGCATTCCAATGGCTCTATTTCGCTTATCTCGCCGCCATTAAAGAACAAAACGGCGCAGCGATGAGCTTAGGGCGCGTTTCCACCTTCTTAGATATTTATATCGAACGCGACCTACAAGAAGGTACACTAACAGAAAAAGAAGCGCAAGAGCTTGTCGACCATTTTGTGATGAAATTGCGCCTTGTCAAATTCGCAAGAACGCCGGAATATAACGAACTATTTAGCGGCGACCCGACATGGGTAACAGAATCAATTGGCGGAGTCGCTATCGACGGTCGTCCGTTAGTAACGAAAAACTCGTTCCGTTTCCTTCATACGTTAGATAACTTAGGACCTGCGCCAGAACCAAACTTAACCGTACTTTGGTCGAAACAATTACCGGAAGCGTTCAAAGAATATTGCGCGAAAATGTCGATTAAAACAAGCTCGATTCAATATGAAAACGACGACTTAATGCGCGTTGAATTTGGCGATGATTACGGAATTGCCTGCTGCGTATCGGCGATGCGAATCGGTAAACAAATGCAATTTTTCGGAGCGCGCGCCAACCTCGCGAAAGCATTGTTATATGCGATTAACGGCGGCGTCGATGAAAAATTAAAAATTCAAGTTGGTCCTGAATTTGCGCCAATTACATCCGAATATTTAGATTATGGCGAAGTAATGCGTAAATTCGATCAAGTGCTTGAATGGCTTGCCGAACTTTATATTAATACACTCAATGTCATCCATTACATGCACGACAAATATTGTTACGAACGCATTGAAATGGCGCTTCATGATACCCACGTTTTGCGCACAATGGCAACTGGTATTGCCGGGCTATCGGTTGTCGCCGATTCGTTAAGCGCGATCAAATATGCAAAAGTAAAACCGATTCGCGATGAAAACGGCATTGCTGTTGATTTTGAAATTGAAGGCGACTTCCCGAAATACGGAAATAACGATGATCGCGTCGACCAAATTGCGGTTGATTTAGTCGAACGCTTTATGACGAAATTGAAAAAACATAAAACGTATCGCGATTCAAAACATACGTTATCGATTTTAACGATTACATCAAACGTCGTATACGGTAAAAAGACAGGCAATACACCAGATGGCCGCCGCGCTGGCGAACCGTTTGCTCCAGGAGCGAACCCGCTACACGGCCGCGACATGAAAGGTGCGCTCGCTTCGTTAAGCTCTGTGGCAAAATTGCCGTATGAACACGCCCTAGACGGTATTTCAAACACGTTCTCGATCGTTCCGAAAGCGTTAGGAAAAGACGAGGAAACACGTATTCACAATCTTGTCGCTATTTTAGACGGTTACATGGAAAAAGGCGGGCATCATCTCAACATTAACGTGTTGAATCGCGAAACATTATTAGACGCGATGGAACATCCAGAAAAATATCCGCAATTAACGATTCGCGTCTCTGGATATGCCGTCAACTTCATTAAACTAACTCGTGAACAACAAATTGACGTCATTAACCGCACGTTCCATGAAACAATGTAATCTCTCCCCCCTCCTTCTTGTGAGGGGGTATATTTCTCTTAGGAAGGAGAACATGCGTATGAAAGGATTTATTCACTCCATCGAATCATGCGGTACCGTCGATGGCCCGGGCCTTCGTTATGTCATCTTTACACAAGGATGTGTATTGCGCTGCCAATATTGCCATAACGCCGATACATGGGAAATCGGAAAAGGAAAAGAAATGACCGTAGAAGAAATTATCGATGACGTGAAAACGTACTTGCCGTTTATCAACGCTTCCGGCGGCGGGATTACCGTCAGCGGCGGAGAACCTTTGCTACAAATCGACTTTTTAATTGAGCTATTTAAAGCATGCAAAAAACTCGGCATTCATACAGCAATCGATTCGTCAGGGGGATGCTACACGACAGAAGCATCGTTCCAGCAAAAATTAAATGAATTGCTTTCCTATACGGATTTAATTTTGCTTGATTTAAAACATATCGATGAAAAAAAACATCGGAAACTGACAGGAAAAACAAATAAACACATTTTACAATTTGCTCGGTTTTTATCCGAAAAAAACGTTCCTGTTTGGATCCGGCATGTTCTCGTTCCAACCATTACCGATGACCCTAATGACTTGCGCCGTCTCGCCGCTTTTATTCGTACGTTAAATAATGTGGAAAAAATTGAAATTCTCCCGTACCATAAACTAGGGGTATACAAATGGAAAGCGCTTGGATTGAAGTATCCTTTGGAAGGAATTGAACCTCCTTCGGAAGAAAGCGTACAAATGGCCCAACAAATCTTAAATGGAACGGAAAATAGCACGCCTCTTACGTAATGTAAGAGTTTTTTTCTGATTTCACATATATATACCCGTGGTGCTAGTTGAGCTTTATCGCTCAACTAGCCCAAGTGTAACCAGGGAATAAGCTAACAATATACCGTCTAGTGCCACTTCAAATCCGATAATCGAATTGGCTCGGATCCCCGTGATGCGATAGTGATCAACCAGAACCGAGAACACCGTCTCGATCACTTTGCGTTTTTGTTGGATCCACTGCTCCCATGTCTCAGACGCACGATGTTTCTGGTTTTTTCGAGACGGAGTCCAAAGCGCCATTTGGTATTCTTCGTACAGCCTTTTTTGCAAGTCACGGCTAATGAATCCTTTGTCCCCAAAGTTATACGGGTGGGGAATTTGGGTCATCACGCTTTCGGCTGCGATTCGATCGTGGCAAGATGCTTCCGTCACCACATAYCCCATTGGCAGCCYTTGATCGGTCACTTGAAGGTGCAGCTTCAACCCGTAGTACCATTGCTTTTTGGAAGCGCAATACCCGATGTCGGCGATCTCTTGAAACCGTTTRACGCGATGCATTCTTGCCGTATGGCACAACGGGAGCGGCAAGCTGTCMACGACGGCATAGGCATGATGTTGACCGCGTTTTGCCAGCTCATGMCGGATCCATTTGATGGCGAAACCAAGCGCCCGGCAACGGCGGTTGTATCGGGAGCGTTCAAGAAACGAGCCGTTTGTGAACAAATTTCCCGTGACAAAACGATGCCACGCCCGTTCAGAAGTAAAACCGAGCAGCTTTCCTAAAAGATGAATGGCGATGATGACAGCGTCCTCTTGCTTGACCAAATGGCGATTTCGACGATGAAGATGCACCTGAATGCATGAAAGTTGAGCAGAAACAAAAACGAAAATGGCGGCATATTGCTTTTGAATCTTGGCTCGATCTGTAGTAAAATGAAAGTGCTCTTGCATAGGGATCCTCCCTCTAGAAATGTTGATCTATCAAGGCTTTTCGGCCTCTCAGGGGTGTCCAAAAAATATTTTTCGACAAAATCCCTTACATCCTTTTTCAGTTTTGTGGATATCTTACAGACCTAGGGTGCGCTTCGCGGCCACGGCTGGTTATATTTTCCTGCCGCGGGGGGGAAGCATATTCGATGCACCCTTTGGATCTCCGCGTCGCTGATGAGGACGAACCCTCCCATGTCTCCGGGCGTCTTCGCGCCAACATTCCCTCGTTCGGTCTCGTCATCAGGCGGAGGCCGGCCAAGCTCCTTTVGGGACTCAAGGTCGAATGGATGAAATCACGCCAGCTTCTCCGGTGTCATCTCGTTGTCCAACGATTCTTCCGTTCGCAGGGGGGAGGCCTTAGGCCGCCCGTTGCACCTGGGACAAGACGTCCTGTTTCATTCGCTCCGCGTCAAACGCTTGTTTCTTCGTACAAATCGCAAACAGCACATTCAACAGCTTCCGGCACAAGGCGACGATGGACTGCTTTCCGGTCAGCGGATTGACGGAKCGGGTCGTATAATACTCATGCAGCTCGCGAAACGCCTCGTTGTGCCGAATCAGCGGAATCATCGCCCGAAACAGCACCGAGCGCAGCCGTTTCCGTCCCCGTTTGGAGATGTGCTTTTGCCCTTTGCGCTGGCCGGAGGAGTTCTCCTTGAGCGTCAGGCCCGCCAACTTCACCAATTGGCGCGGGTCCCGATAATGGGCGAAGCTGCCGATCTCCGCCAGCAGATCGATGATCGTGGCGTCTCCCAACCCGTCGACCGTTTTCAACCATTGGTACTCCATCGTCGTTTGAACCAATGCCTTCAACTCGGCGTCCAGTGCAGCGATCTCCGCCTCCAATTGGCGGTATCGGCGGACGAGCGCGGCGATCTCAAACCGGGCCATCGTCGTCCCTTCCGTCACCCCAATCGAGTCCTTCGCGGTGTTGATCAACGCCTGAATTTTGGCCTTCTGCGGGCATTTCATCCCTTCGCTTTGCCGGTACACCTCGATGAGCTCCTCGGCGGTCCGGCCGGCCATATCAGCCGGAAGCGGCGTCCACTCCAGCACCGAAAGCGCCGTTTTCCCCAGGTCGCGAAACACCGTCCAAAACTCCGGAAAATATCGGTCGGTCCAGCGGACGATCGCGTTTTTCACCGCCGTCTGTTCCTTGCGGAGCTTCTCTTTGAGCGTGCTTCCCACGCGCAAATCGGCTTCGATCTCGTGCAGCAGCCGGGGGACGAGGAATCGTCCGTCTTTTGCCAGTCTGGCAATGACCAGGGCGTCTTTGGCGTCGTGTTTCGTCGGCAGGTTGTCATCGAGTTCTTTCGACCGGCACACATGCGCCGGGTTGACCATGACCAACGGGATCCCGTGCTCCTCGAGGAAGTAGGCCAGGTTCAACCAGTAGTGCCCGGTCGGCTCCACCGCGACGATCACCTCTGACTTCCCAAACGCTTGCATCGCCTCCTGAATCGCTTTATACAGCTGCTGAAACCCCTCTTTCGACTGGAAGATCGGGAACGACTTGCGAAGCACGCGCCCCCGGTCATCCACGAAGCAGGCGTAGTGGGTTCGTTTCGCGATATCGATGCCCACGACAAGCGTTTGTTCCGTAACTTGATCAATTTTATAGTTTTGTGTACAATTCATCTGAAGTCCTCCTTGGCATGATGGTAGGTATTGTTTGACACCCCTGCATCATACCAAGAGGGCTTTTTTTGATCAAGTCCCCGGAAAAGCTCCTAACGGGAATGCTCCTTTGTTTTGGCTGTTGGGTGTCGTTACCTCAATGATGGCCGAAAACAACGGGGGTGGCAAGCTTTTTTTCTTCCAACCGTTGAAACTCAAGGGAAAACCGTGAGTGTGGAGGATAAACTTTTGACAATACCTTAAAACGAAGGGAGGGATCATAGATGAAAAAGAAAATTGCATTTGTTTCTTCATTTGCGCTAGCAACATTGTTAGTAGTCGGACAGTTTTCTTATGCGGAAAAGCCAGACAGCATGACGAACATGATGAATGGAAACGGTATGATGAAGATGATGGAAGCGATGAATTCTCCTCAAGGACAAAAAATGATGGTAACTATTCACCCCAGTGCTAGTGTATAAAAAAGCCCAGCACAAATAGGGCATTTCGGTCATAGAAAATGCCCTAGGTAGCGGAAAGAACTCGATCGATCGTTTCGCCTGCCAACAGAAGACATAACGAATCCCACACGTTTTTTTCGTGTTTCGTCAGTGTGGAAACGATGCTTCTTGCGATGCAAAACGACTGCGCGAATGTTTCTTCGCGAAACGTACCCGAAATGTTCTCTTTGACTTTGACCATGCGAAGATCGCGTTCGGCTTGGTTGTTATCAAAGGGAACATGTACTT